>WFXK01000199.1 GCA_015490695.1 Bacteroidota bacterium
ACAGATTGTGATAGTTTACCTCAGCCCTTAGTTTCAGAGGCTGTCAGAGGTATTGGAGCGCGCTTACGCCTCCCTAATGGAGAACCCTTTATGCACTATTATGAACCCCAATGGAAAGACCTAGCTCCCAGAGACATCGTAACCCAAAGTATCTTTAAAGAAATGCAAAAACATCAATTGTCGCACGTTTATTTAGACCTGTGTGACCATTTAGATGCGTCTACTATCAAAGAACGCTTTCCATCTTTACATAGAAGTTGTTTACTTCATGGCATTGATATTACAAAGGAGTGGATTCCTGTAGCGCCTGCAGCCCATTATTGCTGTGGCGGCATTGAAGTAGACTTACATGGACGCACCAATTTAGAAGGATTATATGCTATTGGTGAAGTCAGTTGCACAGGAGTTCACGGAGCAAACCGCTTAGCCAGTACTTCTTTATTAGAAGGATTAGTCTGGGCTGCTGCTTTAGCGCAGCATTTAAAAACTCCCTTAGCGCGAAGCACTACTTTAATAGATGTACCTGTGCCTGATTCAAAAACCGCTATTGAACCTACTCTATTACAAGAGCGCATAAAGCAACTACAGCAATGGATGTGGCGTTATGTGGGCATTCAACGAGAGCGTAATGCACTTAAGAAAGCTTTAAAGCAATTCAAAGCATGGGAAGAAGAGGCAGAAAAATGGTATTGGGAGCACGCTCCCTCTGACTTAACAATCGCTTGGCGAAACATGAGCAAAGTTGCCCGAGCAATCACAGAACATGCATATAAGCGTACGTATAGTTTAGGTTGTCATTGGGTAATCAATGACCAATGCCGCTAGGAAGTTGCTTCATCTAATAGCATCATCTTCTTCTAATATCCTACTGCAAGGTTCATTTGTTCAGCATATTCTTTTTCTTCAGATTTTTATTGGCAACTCTAATAAACTTTTATAGTTTACAAAACTTCCCATTAAGGGCATCTGCATAGATCTATACGAGCATACCAATAAGTGGGAAGTCGGTCGTAAGGATTGGGCATTGTATCGTCAGTAAAATAAATCCATCTTCCCCAATATTGTTCTTAATATTTTCCCACTGGGAACGTAAGTCTTGCCATGAAATTGTATGCCATATACTTGCCCCTTTTATCTTTTCCCAACCTGTAAAAGGAGGAGACGTTTTTATAAAGGAACCATAATTTTCTGCAAAAACTACAATATCAGTAGCTTGATAAAAAAAATTTCAGGAGGATCAATACCGCAGCAGTTAAGAACGACCCATAAATAATGCTGCCGAATTGTTTGGATAATTTTTAAATACCATGGAATAGCAATTGCAGCGGTGGAAACTTCATCTAAGAATATCCCTTGAATTTCTGGATAAAGCGTGTGCCATTGTTGAATATCTGCTAAAATTGCTTGTAGAGGTCTGTTACCGTAACTGGTATATACATACCCTATAGGAATAAGTCCTGCGCTGGCAACTTTTTGAATATTCTTAGCATAATCAAGATTCCATGAGGTGCCAGGACCATTGTTAGGATTACAAATAATTAGAGCGTTTTCACAATAACGAGCTATTGTTAAGGCATCCCAACGATTTCCTAACGGATAAAAATAAGCGGGGACAATAACAGAAGGTTTTGTAGAAGAAGGCTAACGTTTATAAAAAAGCAGCTTTTCAAGCTCTATAGTTTGACAAGCAGTAAAAACTACTATTAAAAGTTCCATTTCTCTTTTCATGTGGTGCAAAATAGAAAGATTTATGCTCCTATCCCGTCACATTTTAGGTTCCTCAGGTGGTTAACTACGGAAGAAGAATAAACATTACTTTTCATCCCCACTGTTATACCATCAATTGGCGAAAGGTTGAAAACCAGTCTTGAAACCTCATAGGTAATTTTGTACAAATAAAAATAGCAAAGTCAGGATAAAATAATGAGGGGGATCTCGTCCCCCTCATTATTAAAATATTCTTTAAACTTTTCTGTTTTCCTCCTGTACCTGAGTTACCTTTTGCTGACTTCGCTCATCATCCGTTTTATCATTCTCTTCCCAATACCGAACGCCTTTTTGTAAATCTTCATCAGAGATATGTTGAGGGATATAGTCTACAGGTGCACCAGGTTTACTATAGTCATAGGGCCAGCGATGTACTTCAGGGATTTCACCATACCAATTGCCGTGAGGAGGTGCTACTGTTGGCGTTGTCCACTCTAAGGTATTAGAACGCCATGGATTTTTTGGTGCTTTCTTCCCTGCAAAAATGCTATAGAAGAAGTTAAAGAAGAAGATTAGTTGTGCAGCGACTCCTATAATAGCGGCAATAGTAATCCATTGGTTCATGTCTATCCATTGGCTGGTCAAATCAAAAGAGGTGAAGTTATAATAGCGACGAGGAACCCCACCCATACCCATGTAATACATCGGGAAAAACACCATGTAAGCACAAACAAACGTAATCCAAAAGTGAATATATCCTAAGGTTTTATTCATCATCCTTCCAAACATCTTAGGGAACCAATGGTAAACACCAGCAAACATGCCAAAGACTGAAGCAACTCCCATAACTAAATGGAAGTGTCCAACAACGAAATAGGTATTATGTAAGTGGATGTCTAACGCTGCATTTCCAAGATATAAACCTGTTAAGCCACCGGAGATGAAGAAAGAAACCAATCCAATAGCGAACAACATTGCAGGAGTGAACTGGATATTTCCTTTCCAAAGGGTTGCTAAGTAGTTAAATACTTTTACGGCAGAGGGTACAGCGATGATTAAGGTACCAACGACGAAAGCGCCACCTAAGAAGGGACTCATTCCTGTAACGAACATGTGGTGTCCCCATACTAAAAGCGACAACACTGTAATAGCAATTAAAGAGCCCACCATCGCTTTATAGCCGAAAATGGGTTTCCTGGAATTGGTTGAAATCACTTCAGAGGCGATTCCTAAAGCAGGCATCAACACAATATAGACTTCAGGGTGTCCTAAGAACCAAAAGAGGTGTTGGTATAAAATAGCACTTCCTCCTTCATGAGGTAGCGGCTGACCGCCAATAACAATATCACTTAAATAAAAACTCGTTCCTAAACTTCTATCAAAAATCAATAACACAACAGCAGAAACCAACACAGGGAAGCTCACAAGTCCAAGGATAGCAGTTAAAAACAATGCCCAAACCGTAAGTGGTAAACGTCCAAAAGTCATGCCTTTTGTTCGGAAGTTAAGCACAGTAACAATATAATTTAATCCTGCTAATAAAGCAGCAACAACAAAGATAGCCATAGAGATTAACCATAGGGTCATCCCCAAGCCTGACCCGGGCATTGCCTGTGGTAAAGCACTTAAAGGTGGATAGACAGTCCATCCTGCTGCAGCAGGACCTGTTTCAATAAAAATAGAAATGAACATAATTACCGTAGAGATAAAGAAAATCCAGTAAGAAAGCATATTTAAGAAGGGTGATGCCATGTCTCGTGCACCAATCTGTAAAGGAATTAACAAATTGCTAAAGGTACCACTTAGTCCTGCTGTTAATAAGAAAAATACCATTAAAGTTCCATGGATGGTTACTAAAGCCATGTAAAATTGTGGGTCTAAGACCCCTTCAGGCGCCCATTTTCCAAGGATGCTTTCTAAGAATTCTATTTTTGCTTCGGGCCAAGCCAAAGGAATACGAAAGATTAAAGACATCAAAGCCGCTAAAAGACCCATAAACATCCCTGTAATTAAATATTGTTTTGCGATTGTTTTGTGGTCCTGACTAAAGATGTACTTTGTAATAAAGGTTTCTTTGTGATGGTGTACTTCATGGGCAGTGGTTTCTGCCACCTTCGCCCCTGCCTGCTGTTGCTGTGTCTTTACTTCCTGCGCCATAGTAGTAAAACCTTTTATTTTTAAACAACTAAGAGGCTTTAGAAGTTTCCTTCTGCTGACGATGAGCTAAATTCTCTTTCTCGGATTGTAAAGTAGAATACAGCGGTTTTTGTTCTTTAAGCCATTGTTCAAACGCTTCAGGTTCCATAACGATAATTGTCCCCTTCATACTATAATGCCCTCCCCCACACAACTGAGAACATTCAATTTCGTAATTAAAGTTTTCATTGCCTGTTTGTTTTCGCATCTCTTCTGTTGTGACTGTGGGTTTGAAAGTAAAGCTGGTAGGTGTTCCAGGTACTGCATAAATGTGAGCTCGGAAATGGGGAGCATAAAAGCCATGTAAAACATCCTTAGAACGTACATGCACCCTTACTAATTGCCCCTTAGGTAAACGCAACTCCGGAACGCTTATCACAATATCATCCTTAGCATGAGGGTCATTGAAATCCAAACCCACAGAATTATTTCCTTTTATTAGTTTATAATTATACCGTCCCAATTTTCCGTCAGCCCCAGGATAGCGAATCGTCCAACGAAATTGCTCCCCTACAATCTCTACTTCATAAGCGGGCTTCTCCTGCGCATCTATCATCACATCATCCCAAACATAAATCAAACTATAAAGAATCAAAACTGTCAAGACCGTAGCAGGAACAACCGTCCAAATGATTTCTAATTTATCATTCACAGGATAATAAAGCGCCTTTCTACCCTCTTTTCCACGATAAAGATAAGAAAAGAGAGTTAACATCCCTTGGGTGGCAAAAAAGACAATAACAGTCAATATAAAAGTAATTAACATCAATTTATCTATGGTAGGAGCATGTTCCGAAGCAGAAGGTAAAATCATTCTATCCCAAACAACGAATAAACTAATAACAAAACTAATCAATCCTGATATACCTGCGATTAAAATAAGCGTAGGATGGATTTTATTCGCTTTCCATCCTGAAAAAGGAGGTCTAAGCCCTGTTAAATAAGAAAGTTGCCCGATTAGAATTAGTAACAGAACAAACAGCACAGCACCGAGGATATAGACCCATTTCGTTGTAGCTTTGATTTGTTCTACTGAGTAGGCATTAGCGATTTCGCCGGCTTCTTTTGCTCTTTCTGCAGCCATTTGCCCAATTTCTGCTGCATCTACAATAGAAGTCAACGCAAAGAGAAAAACGCCTACTAAAAAAATGTGTCCTAACACTTTCATTGCTATTTCCTCAATAGAAAATCCGCTGCAAATCTATAACAAAATCGTGAGAACTTCAATGTTATTAGCTATTCGTAATAGCTTCAAAAAGTCCAAAGATACAACTGTTCTTTCTGGGAAAAGTATCCTTAAAAAAGTCAAAAACATACTCATGGAGGTCGGCCGATGGCAGCGTTTAAGTAAGTTTTCATACCACCCTAACCTCCACAAATACCAACTTTTATTAAAGGGGCATTAAAGTCCCTTTATCTCCTTTTTATTTAATATCCGAAAACGCAGGCATATCCCGTACAATACTAAAGGCAGGACTACTAAAAATCCGATGTTTATACATCGGGTCTATCTCTATTGCTTTCTTTGCCATCTCAGCACTTTTACGAACCTTTCCTAAGAAAGCATAAATAACAGCCATGTTATAATAAGGCTCTGGCATCTTATCATTCAACTCTACTGCCTTCTGAAAGTCTTGTAAAGCTTCAAACAAGCGGAAAGTACGCATCAATGCCACCCCACGATTATTTAGAAGAACCGCATCATTTTCCACATCTAAGTTCTCATACTCTGCTAAAGCACCACTGATGTAACCAATTTTATCCATTAAAATCAATTTATTGTACAACAACATCTTATTATTCGGGTCGCGAGCAATAAGGTCATTGTACTGATTGAGCAAATTCATTCGCTCTTCAATAGAATAGTTATCGGCTAATACCGTCTTATACGCCAAGGCTGCAATAGCATACTGAGGATTATTTGGCTCAATCTGTTGGGCTTGTTGAATATCCCTTAAAGCCGCATTCACATCCCCTTTAGCAAAATAATAAGTAGAACGTAAAGCATAAAGATTAGCATTCCTTGGATTCTCATTAATCAAATTACTAAGTAAAGAAAGATTCTCATCTACCTTCACCCCAGGGGCATACGGACCAATGCTTCGCTTTCCAAGGGTCACCTGATACAACTCAGGAGAGAAAATTGGTAATAGCTGCGCATAAGAACCATACGCAAGTTCCTTACCTTGATACTCCATCATATATTTAATAAAGGTATGACGACAATATACCAATACCTCTTCCACTAATTTGTCCCAATAAGGCAGTTTTCTTAATTGGGCTTCTTTTTCATCGTCATGGATAGGACTATGAGCAATATCTAAAAGTTCTTGACGTTCTTCTGGTGTAAACGCTTCGGTTTTGACCAATAATTCAAAGCGTTCCCAGTCTTCTCCCCTACCCTCTGCCGTAATAGGGATTTTCGTGGTATCTTTTCCTAACTCTGCTAAATACTTCTTCGTTTCTGCTTGAACTACATAAGCCCTTCGTTTAGAAAGGTCCAAGTTATATTCTACTGTTCCACCTTGTGAAGCATAGCCTTTCATGTCCACTGCCTTTAACTTATACCCTTCTGCATCGTACTTTCTTAAATAATCAAAAATAGCTTCGTGGAGTTTAGAGCGGTCAAACTTGACAGAGTTCATTGGGAAAATGAGGTCTAAAGTTCCTGTGATATTCTTTACTTTATATTTTACAGGTTGTACTTTTAATTTCGGCATTTGAACAACTGATGCCAATGCAGCTGCTTCCCAAGGTTTAGAAGTACAGCAAGGGGGTTCAATAGCGCCAATAGGGGCTTCCACCGAATTACAAAAGACCCGCTTAATCTTTCCTTTTTTATATTGAACAACAGAAAAACTCAAAGTCAATTGCTTCCCATCAACGCGATGTTGAACAGGGATTTTATAAACAAAATAGGGGTCTTTATTGGCTTCGTAATAAGCTCTATCAATCACTAAGGTTGGGAGTTCACCAGAAGGCTCTTCTTCTAAGTCGGTCAAATGGGGTGGTGCTTGAAACTTCGCCACAACATGAATCGCTACCCCTTTGTGAAGATATTTTTCATATTCTAAATCGTTTGCTAATCGGAAGTAAAGCGTATCGCCTTTTAAGACAAATTGCCCGGGCTCTAAGAAATCAGGAGCAAAGTCGGAGTTATCGTACTCACTGACACGTAATTCATTTGGTCCGCTATTGGCTTCCTCTAATGCTTTGATTTCTTGCTTAAATTGGTCACATGTGTTAATTACTTTTCGTCCCTCGTACTTGGTCTTATTGATAACGCCTTCAGGCTGACAACTATAGAAGAAAACTAATAAACTTCCGACTACTATCCAGAAACGCATAGGGATTCCTCCGTTAAGTTGCGGGCAAATATAGGAATTAAATTTTTCACTTTGGTGCTGTTGCTGTTGAAAGCTTTTCTACTTGTTTCCCCTCTCTTGCTAAAATCAAATCTAAGGAGATAGGACTTGCTACAAAGAGCGTAGAAAGCGTTCCAATAGTAATCCCCAAGAACAATGCCAACAAAAAGCCTTTTAATACCTCTCCACCAAATAAAAACAACACAATAACAGTTAAAAGCGTCGTAACAGAAGTTACGACTGTCCGCGATAAAGTTTGGTTTATAGACTCATTGAACAGCTGCGGTAGCGGCACAACCCCTTTAGACTCCATCCAATTCTCCCGTATTCTATCAAAAACAATCACGGTGTCGTTAATGGCATACCCTACAATGGTCAAAATCGCCGCGATGAACGCTTGGTCTAACTCTACGGAAAAAGGCATGTCCACTTGTCCCAATAAAGAAAAGATACCAAGCACACAAATCACATTGAAAGTCAAAGCGGCTAAAGCCCCAACACCAAACTGCCACTTTTTGAAACGGAAAAAGATATAAAAGAAAATACCCAAAAGCGAAAAGATAATAGAATAAACAGCACCTCTACGTATATCATGAGCAATCGTAGGCCCAACAACAGTCGCTTTCACAATCGTTGGATTTCCATGCGCATAATGCTTTTTAAAACCTTCTAATAACTTTTGTTTTACCTTTGCATCTACTTGCTCTACATCTGCAGTAGACACAGAAAACAAATATTGCGTTGTAACCATAAATTGATTTTTCCCACCTACCGTCTTTAGTACAGGGGTATTGCCTTCAAATGCTTCTGTTAAATCCTTTCTTAAAGTGGTTAAATCTACCTCAACATCTTCTTTCAATTCTACAATAAATTGTCGCCCACCGGTGAAGTCCACAGAAAGCTTAAATCCTAAGGTAAAAATAGAAAAGAGAAACAGGGCTGCTATACTGCTTAAAATAGCATAATAAATCTTTCTTTTGCCGACAAAATCAAAACGCAATCGCTTAAAGAAATGTACCACAGCATACGTTCCAAAAGAGATTTTCATTTGTTTTCGTTTTTCTACAACATAGTCTAACATCATTCTTGTAAGGAATAAAGCGGATACGAGCGTAGTTATAATACCAATCATTAACATTACTGCAAAGCCACGGATGGGTCCTGTACCAAAAGAGAAGAGAATCAATCCTGTTAAGAACGTTGTAACGTTTCCGTCTATGATTGCAGAAAGGGCATTTTGAAATCCTGCGTTAACAGCACTTTTTAAGATTTTTCCTTTTTCTAATTCTTCTCGTATACGTTCATAGATAAGCACATTGGCATCTACCGCCATCCCCATAGTAAGCACAATCCCTGCAATTCCAGGCAGCGTTAACACCACGTTGAAAGCAGAAGCGATTCCAAGAATAAAGAATAAATTAGCGATAAGAGCAATGTCTGCAATGATTCCCGAAGAGCGATAATAAAACAGCATAAACAACATAACCACAATAAAAGCGATAACAAAGGCAATCATTCCTTGTCGGATAGTATCTTGTCCTAAGGTTGGACCAATGACCTCTTCTCCGACAATCCGAGTAGGGGCAGGTAATTTTCCTGCTTTAAGTAAATTGGCTAAATCTTGAGCCTCTTCAATCGTAAAGTTTCCGGAGATTTGGGAGTTACCACTGGGAATGACACTTTCTACGATGGGATACGAATAGACATGGTTATCTAAGACGATAGCGATGGCTTTTCCTAAGTAGTCTGTGGTCATTTTTTTCCATATTCGTGCGCCTTCTACATTCATGCGCATATAGACCACGGGGCGGTTTTGTTGTTGAGGGTCAAAGTCTGCACGCGCATCTGCAATATATTCCCCTGTTAAAGGAGCGCCTCGGCGTCTATCCCCCTTTAATGCAATCAAAGTTAAAAACCGTCTGTCTTCAAACTCAGGCTTGACGGTCCAAGCAAAAAACAAATCGGGCGGCATTAACATCCGAATCTCAGGCAACTGCAAGTAATGATTGACCTTAGCAGTATCACTAATGAGCGCATACCCCACTACAGGAGAGTTACTCTGCATCCTTTGGAAATCAGGCGGCAAAAGCACAGCAAACAACGGATTTTCTCTTTTGAACTTCTCTCGTTTTTCCTCTTCAGTAAGTACCGTGTCTTTCTTTTCTTTTTTCGCCGTTGTAGGCTGCTGTGGTTGCAATAGCGCTTCTACCCCTTCGGGCGCTGCACTCGTATCTGAATGCTGTGCTGTTGCTAAAGTATCCTTTTGTGCTGTTGTGTCCTGCTCCGTAGTATCTTGAACAATCCCCAACAATACTTTCAACCGTTCATTGGCTTTTTGTAAATACGGGAACGCTTCTTCCACAGTATATGTGGGCCAGAATTCCAAACGGGCTGTATTGCGTAAAATTCTACGAACCCGCTTTACATCTTTTACCCCGGGTAATTCTACTAAAATCCTACCGGCATCGGCTTGTTTTTGTAAATTAGGAGAGGCAACGCCAAATTGGTCTATACGTGTGCGCAAAATATTGAAAGTGCGGTCTAAGGCGCCATCTACCTCTTCTTTTAATTTTTTAATCACCTCTTCATCAGAAGCGTTGAAAGAAAGTCCTGTTTGGGTTCCTGCGAAATAAGCGGCTAAACGTACTCCAGGTTTTCTCTTTCGCAATGCTTCAACAAAAAGGTCTACATAGTGTTCACGACGAGAAATCCTTAATTGATTAGCTTCTTTCAATGCAGCAACCAAATCGGGGTCATTAGGGTTTTGAGCTAAGCGCCGAATCACCTCATCTACCCCCACTTCCAGCGTAATAAACATCCCTCCTTGTAAATCCAAACCTAAGGCAAGCGAGTTGCGTACGGCTTTTTTATAGTTCTTATAATTCTCCTCGTTTTGTAGCCATTTTAATCGTTGCTCTGGCGTCATGTCAGCCAGTTCGCTGTCTAAATGAAGCCGATAAATCGTCCAATAAACATTATAGCCACAAATGATGGCAAAAATGATTAACAGAAACGCTATGGTATTCTTCGCCTTCATGCTCTTAGAAAAAAGGTGGGGGCAAAGGTAACAAAAATTTAAAACGCTAACTTTGTCGCCACTGCTATGAAAACTTATCGTTTACTTCCTATAACCTTTTTTCTTATGTCTGCCTGCTCTTTTTTAGTCGTTCCTCCTAAGAAACATTTGCAAATTCTATATCCTTATGATGGCATGGAAGTGCCATGTCGTTTTCGTCTTATATGGAGCGCTTATCGTCGCAGTTGGGGAACGCAAATCGCTTCGCTTTCCCAGGGTACACAACAAACCTTTACCATCCATCCTCTGCCTGTCTCCCTCTACATAGACGGACAATTGTGGAAACATTTTAAAAAAACCGCTTTGATTGAAGACACCCTCTTAGAGCTCCCCCCCGGAAAACACAAAATCACCCTTCGCTGCAAAGGAAAGAAAAAAGAAATCCACCTTTATACTAAAGAATTCTATCCTTTTTCTTTTAAAGAGGAAAAAATCGCTTCAGTGATTACCACTGAAGTAGATGCTGAGGGGTTTTCTCCTTTATTGGATGAAGCAACGAACGAAACCCTTCCTTATTACATCCGAGAAAATGAACAACCTAAAACCTTTTTGAAGTATAAAGACACTATTTTAATCTTAGAGGGGTATTTACAAAACCATGTATGGTGGAATGGTTATTTGATTGGGATGACCTACCATCCTACTTATGCACCGCAAAAAGGATGTTATTTTTTATATGCGGTTCAGGGAGATAAGGTACGTTTATTACTGAAGAAAGAAGTCAAGCTTTTTGAAGGGGGTGGCCATGCGGCTGTTTTAGGATTAAACAGCGCTCCCCCCTACTGTGAAAACGCCTTAGTAGTCCAACTATGGGAAGAAACAAAAAACCAATGGCAAACTTTTTTACTTTACAAAGATTTACAAATCAAACCTTATGCTGCTACCCCCTCGGTTAACCCCATAGGATGTAAAAAAGGTATCCCTTTAATGCAAGAAGACACGATACCAAAGTTACCTTATTTTAAAAATGCTTTCTGGCAGGTGGTTTCTTTTAAAGAAACCTATCTTGCTTTAGATAGCAATGCTGAGCAACCTTCCGTGCTTTATTGGAAAAGCAATCAATGGACGCCGCTTTATTTACCTTTTAAAAAAGAAGATTTCTTTTTTGATGCTCACAGAACGGCAACAGGCATAGGCGTATTTGTACTGGGTATCTTACCTATTCCTATCGTCGTGTGGAAAAGCAAACCTGCACAACTGAGTACTTTACCACTTCTTATCCGCTCAGGCGTCTTTCAACTACCTACAGCAAGAATCTACTTAAAGTAAAGATTTTGACACAGAAGTTTGTTTTAGAACTTGCGCATAATACTGTTCATAAAGGGGGACGATTTTTTCATGGCTAAATTGTTCTGCTTGTGCTCTTGCTGCATTTGCCATTCGGTTTTTTAATTCAGAATTTTTCAATAACAAAAGTACCTTTAACACAAAGGTTTTCAAGTCATTAAAGGGTACTAAGAAGCCGGATTTTTCGTTGATGATAATTTCTTTTAGTCCGCCGACGTCATAAGCTACGACGGGCACGCCGCACGCCATCGCTTCTAAAGCCGCTAAACCAAAACTTTCATTTTCTGAAGTCAATAAAAACACATCGGCATGGGGCAGCAACTCCTCTAAATATTGTTGTTTACCTAAGAAATAAACTTGTTTTTGAATCCCTAAGGTTTTAACTAAGCGTTCTACCTTAGGGCGTTCTGGACCATCACCGATTAAAAACAGTTTTGCAGAAACCTCTTTTACCACTTGAGCAAACACCTTCACCACATCCCCAACCCGCTTTACAGGACGGAAATTAGAAACATGCATCAAAACCGCTTCGCAATCTTCTGTAAAAAAACGTTTTTTTTGTTGTTGCTCTAAAGGCTTAAACAAATGAAGGTTTACAAAATTGGGAATGACCTCTATCGTTTTTTGCAACTGAAAAAAACGTTGCGTTTCTTGTTTTAAGTACTGCGATACAGCAGTAATGCCATTACTATGTTCTAAGGAAAAGCGCACTACAGGGGCGTAGCCTTCGTCCTTTCCAACTAAGGTGATGTCTGTTCCGTGTAAAGTCGTTATAAAAGGAATATAAATCCCTTGTTGTTTCAGTATTTGTTGTGCAACGAACGCGCTAATAGCATGGGGGATTGCATAATGCACATGAAGGATTTCTAATTTTTCTTCTTGGACGACTTTTACTAATTGTCCAATCAAAGCCGATTCATAGGGGGCGAAGCGAAACAAGGGATAGTCCGATGGGATGACTTCATGATAAAACACCCCTTCTACAAAGCCTTCTAAGCGGACAGGACGGTCATAAGTGATGAAATGGACGATATGTCCTCTTTGGGCTAAGGATTTTCCCAGTTCTGTTGCCACCACCCCGCTTCCCCCATAAAGCGGATAACAAACTATTCCAATGCGCATTTAAGGTCGTTTCAAGTTAAGGTCGCCTACCATCTTCTCTGGACGAACATACTGGTCAAATTCCTCTTCTGTCAAATACCCTAAGCGAAGTGCTGCTTCCTTCAAAGTGATATTTTCTTTATAAGCCTTTTTAGCAATCTCTGCCGCTTTATCATAACCAATATAAGGATTCAATGCTGTAACTAACATTAAGGATTGCTGTAAATGCATTTGAATCCGTTCGTAGTTAGGGGTGATACCTTTGACGCAACGCTCATGAAAGGATTGAGCAACATCACCTAAGAGCTGCGCAGAACGTAAAACGTTATGGGCAATCAAAGGTTTAAACACATTTAGTTCAAAGTGTCCATTCATGCCCCCTATGGAAGTAGCAACATCGTTTCCAATCACTTGTGCACAAACCATCGTTAAGGCTTCGGCTTGTGTGGGGTTCACTTTGCCGGGCATGATAGAAGAACCTGGTTCATTAGCAGGAATTTTAATTTCTCCAATAGCACAGCGAGGACCCGAAGCCAGCATGCGAATATCATTTCCAATTTTCATTAACGCCACAGCACACCGTTTTAATGCACCAGAAACCCGTACCATCGTATCATGGGCTGCTAATTGGGCAAACTTATTTATTGCGCTTTTAAAAGGATAGCCTGTCAATTGAGCAATTTTTTCCGCAACCTTTTCTGCAAAGCCTTTTGGTGTATTCAATCCTGTTCCTACAGCAGTACCACCCAAGGCTAATTCACTAAGCTCTGGTAAAGTCGCCTCTAATTCTTTAATCGCCTGATGCAATTGCATTGCATACCCTGAGAACTCTTGTCCTAAGGTCAGGGGTGTAGCATCCATAAAATGGGTACGTCCTATTTTAACCACTTCTATGAACGCTTGTGCTTTGTCCCACAGGGTTTCTTCTAATGCTTTTAATCTGGGCAGGATATGTTCTACCAGTTTTTTGTAGGTTGCGATATGCATGGCGGTTGGGAAGGTGTCGTTGCTGGATTGGGCTCTGTTGACGTGGTCATTCGGATGAATCGGATGTTTCTTCCCTAAGGGGAAACCTAAGAGCTCGTTTGCTCTATTAGCTATCACTTCATTGACATTCATGTTGGTTTGGGTACCTGACCCTGTTTGCCAAATTACTAAGGGGAAGTGTTCATCTAATTTCCCTTGTAGGATTTCATCGCATACTTGGGCGATGACTTTAGCTTTTTCTGGTTCTAAGTTATTGAGTTCGGCGTTTGTTAAAGCGGCAGCTTTTTTTAGGATAGCATAGGCATAGATAATCTCCATAGGCATTCGTTCCCCTGCGATGGGGAAGTTTTGCAGGGAGCGTTGCGTTTGCGCCCCCCAATATTTATCCGCAGGAACCTTTACTTCACCCAGACTGTCTACTTCAATACGATACTGCATGAGGGCAAAAATAGGATTTCTATAGTGGAAAAGAAATCTTTCATTGGAAACTTAAGAAACTTTTAGCGTTTTCATGGTTTCCCTAAAAGAGATGCCCTACATACGTTCGGCATGACGCGGCGACCTCCGCGCTGCAGGGAGGTTCTGGTGTTATTGAGTTTATGCGTGTGGTTTGCGGCTTTTGCGGTATTTGCATTCAGCTTGGTGCGTCATTCTGCCATTGAATGCGTCACTCCGAGCGCAAGCGAGGAATCTCAGTACGGGGTTTTCCCATGTACTTTTTTACTGGAAACGTAGGAAACTTTCAGAGTTTCTGAAGTTTCCTAAAAAGAGATGCCTCGGCTTCGCCTCGGCATGACGCTACTGCTGCCCGCGCTGCAAGGGGTTTTAAGTGGTCACTGAGTTTAGGTGCGTAGCCTGTAATCTTTGCGTTGTTTACGTTTGGGTCAATGCGTCACTCCGAGCGTAGCGAGGAGTCTCAGTACGTTCGTTTTTCGGGTGTCTTTTTTGAGATGCCTCACATTCGTTCGGCATGACGCAGCAGCCACCGCGCTGCGGGGAGTTTTTGCGGTTGTTGAGTTTGTGCGTGTAGTTTGCACCCTTCACGATGTTTGGGTTTAGGTTATGTACGT
>WFXK01000200.1 GCA_015490695.1 Bacteroidota bacterium
CTTGGGAAGGTATAAAATAAAATGTTCGCCAAGTGCTTTACTACAATAGGCGTTAGAGGGTAAGATGGCTTGTTGAATGTAAGAAGCGTATAAGATACTATCTTGAATGCTTTTATGCGCTTTTTTTAATGCTTTGTGTGCTTGATTTAATTCTTCATGGACTTCTTGTAAAAGTAAATAGTTTTTAATGTAACGTTTTATCCATTTATCTCGGAAAATAGCAAAACCTATGCTAAATAGCATAGCAGTAATGAGGATAATACCTCCTTCTGAATAGATATGGTGTAGGCGCTCTACGTCATGGAGATTGAATAATAATAGTGTTGCAAGGGTAATAGCACTTATAAGAGCAAGGGCTTTGGCGCTTAAATAGGAGAAAAGTGCAGCGCCTATAAAAATAAAACCGATTCCGATAAGTCCTACACGATGCACGTGTAAGGGTGCGATACTGGAGAGGAAAGTTGCCCATAAGCAAGTACTTACAATGCAGATGATTAAAGCCGTATTCCAGCGAATTTTTTTATAGAAAAGTAATAGGAGCATGACAAAATAGATGCTTTCAATTAAAATTCTGGACCACAGGGTTTCCATAAAGTAGTCGTAGGCAATAAGGTAGTCGCGCAAGCTCCATGCGGGAAAGATAGCGGCAGCGCTTGTAATAATCCATAAAGCGGCGCGTCGGGCTAATTGGTCAAATAACGCATAAACACGCTTGGCAATAGAGGTCTTTTTTGCCATGTTTAGCAAATCTAAGTATTTCTTTCAAAACTTAGGAAATGTTCTGATATAGAGTAGTTTTTTTATAATCATCTGAAACCTTTGGGGTGTATTTTTCCATGGGGCGATTACTCTTTGTAAGGAATTTTGCTTTGCAAATAAAAAGGTAGTAGCGATGCCAAATGCTATGGTGATTGCACTGAGTTTTGCTTTGGGCATTTTAGGTATGCGTTTATGGGATGGGACGTTATGGTTTGGGCTTTTTGCAGGCTTGTTTTGTATAGGATTCGCTTTTTGGGATAAAAAACAGGGGGTAAAATGGGGCGTTATTATTTTTTCGTTATTCTTAGGTTGCGGTAGTTATCTTATTGTGAGGACTTCTTCGTTGCATTCGCCTTGTTTGGTGCTTTCTGGGCATAGGGTTGTACTGCAAGGGAAGGTTGTAGGTCAGGTAAAGAGGACGAAGCGAGGAGGTAGTCGTTGGTTAATGCAATGTGATTCTTTGCATTGGGCGGAGCGTAGTTACTATTTCCCTTACAGAGTTTGCATCCTAAGCAGAGAGGACTTGAGCGCTTTACGGGAGGGATGTTATTTACGTTTGTTGGTGCGGATTCGCCCCGTGCAATCCATGAACGGTGACTTCAAAACCTATTTGCAAAAGCAAAACGTGATGTATGTAGGAACACTACAGCGTGTTGTGCAACTGCAGAACCCTAAGGGATGGTTCCAAAAAGTGCGTTATGGTATAGCAAACTACTTGCGAAAAGTGATTAAAGACACTACTGCATTGGCGTTGGCTTATGCTTTGTTCTTAGCAGATAGGCATTTGTTAACGAAAGAAATGTATCAAACTTTTCAGGCAACGGGCACTGCTCATTTATTAGCCGTTTCTGGATTGCACGTGGGCATCCTGCTCTCTTTTGTCTTTCTTATCTTACGTTTAGGACACTTTATTGGATTATATAAACAGCATGGGTATTGGTTAGGACTAATAGCCATTGTTATGTTTGTTGGTATTGTTGGTACAAAGCCTTCAGTAGTGCGTGCAGCGGTAATGACTTCGTTATGGATTGTTGCTAAGTTGCTTGGAAGAAAAATTCAAATTTGGCATGTTATAGGATTGGCAATGTTGTTGTTATTAGTGTACAATCCTTTGTGGTTGTTTGATATGGGGTTTCAGTTGTCGTTTGCGGCAGTGATAGGAATTGTAGCGTGGTTTCGTCCGCTACGGGCATATTTCCCAAAAGAACCTAAAGTGCTTGGCTATTTGATAGACCTCATGATAGTCAGTCTTTGTGCACAAATTGCAACCTTGCCCTTTACCCTTTACTATTTCGGAACTTTCCCTACTTATTTTTTGATTGCTAATCTTATCGCTGTTCCCTTAGGATTTGTGATTGTTTATAGTGGTTTGCTGATGCTTTTATTTAGTTTCATACCTTTGATAAGTGGTTGGATTGCTGCATTTTATAGCTATAGTGTTCAGGGTTTGCTTTGGGCTTTGAAGCAGATTGCTTCACTTCCTTGGAGTTTAATTACTGTACCTCAGGGTTC
>WFXK01000201.1 GCA_015490695.1 Bacteroidota bacterium
ATATTTTTGTGAGGATGAACTGGAAGGAATCTTTCAAATGGCTAATAGTAGGGGCTTTTTTTATAGGACATGCACAATTAATAACCTTTGGCGGAGCTGATTTTGACCATGGATATGCCATCCTTCCGACAAAAGACGGCGGTTATATTATTGCTGGACAAACCACTTCCTTCGGACAAGGTAGTATAGACGTCTATGTAGCGAAATTAGACCCTATAGGAAACATAGAATGGACACGAACTATCGGGGGTAGTAATGAAGATGGAGGATATGCTATCGTACAAACAGTTGATAACGGCTATGCTATAGCAGGATACACCATGTCTTTCGGACAAGGAAACTACGATATGTACGTCATTAAACTGGACAACAATGGGAATGTTCAATGGAGTAAAACCATCGGAGGTACTAATATCGACTACGCACGAGCTATTTTACAAACCCCAGATAAAGGATTCTTAGTTGTCGGATACACCAATTCTTATGGTCAAGGCAACTTAGATGTGTATATTGTAAAATTAGATAGCATAGGAAACCTACAATGGGACAAAACAATTGGTGGAATCTATAACGATTTCAGTAGAGACGTTATTCAAACAAGCGATGGAGGTTATGCCATAGTAGGTTATACCTATTCCTTTGGTCAAGGGTGGTCTGATGTATACGTGATTAAAATAGATAGCTTAGGCAATATTCAATGGACAAGGACAATAGGCGGAGCTGATATAGACCGAGGACATGCGATTGTTCAGACTATAGACAATGGCTATGCGATTGTTGGACAAACCGCCTCTTATGGACAAGGGAATGAAGACGTATACGTGATTAAACTCAATAGCGCTGGTGAAGTGCTATGGACGAAAACCATAGGTGGCATCAATGAAGACCGCGGATTTGACATAGTACAAGGCAGTGATGGCTCCTTAACCCTTGTTGGGTGGACTACTTCTTTCGGTCAAGGCAGCTATGACGTATACATAGTTCAATTAGATAGTGTGGGAAGCTTGCAGTGGACAACTACTATTGGTGGTACCATGGGCGATTATGGCTACGGAATTGCTGTAGTTTCAGACAGTAGTTATATCCTTACAGGATGGAGTAGTTCCTTTGCTGTAGGCGTAACAGATGTAATGGTATTACAAATAAATAACCACGGCTATATTCAAGTAGGGAATTGTGGAGGGGTTGTTACAGGAGTAGGCTTAGTAAGTATGGGAGGAGATACTTTATCAGGAGGTTTAAGTACCTTAGGAGGAGGTGCTATAGCAACAGGAGGAGATACCCTCAGCGGTGCTATGCTCAATCAGTGCGTACCCTTAAACCCCTGCGTTAACTTCAGCGTTAATATAGACTCCTCAAGCCTTCCTGTACTAAGTGCAATCCCTTCAGGTGGTACTCCCCCTTATACCTATCTATGGAATACAGGTAGTAACACCGACACTATTGTAGTCCCAAATAGCGGTACCTATTGGGTAAAAGTTACCGATGCTTATGGCTGCATAGCTTACGACACCATCCATGTCGTCATTGTCTCAAAACCACAACCGTTTATTCCTATCATCCAATGGCGTTTGATAAATTGCAATGAACTATGGATAAAAGCCCCCAACGAAAACCTTACTTTTGAAGTTCTAACGCTTGAAGGGAAACAACTAAAAAAAGCTACACTCATAGGCAATGGTTGGCATCTCGCCGCAAGATTGCCAGCAAAAGGCATATATCTGCTCCGTTATAAACTACAAGGCAACACAATAATACAAAAAATCATCGCCTTACCATAGTAAAAACTCTCATACAACCAAAATAATATTATCACAAATCTCCTCGTAAAGCCAAACGAATTAGATGCTCTAAATCCTTGGGTCGTTTCTTCAAAGCTTTTTTAACTCTTTTCTCTGCTTCCTTAGGTGCTATGCCTAATTGCTGAAGCGCTTGAATAGCATCTCGCTCCATAGAAGGCTGTTCTTCGGCAATCACTTTAGGAATGATGCCTCTCAACTCCACAATAATACGCTGTGCTACACGCTTGCCAATCCCTTTCAAAGCAGCTAACCTATCTACGTCCCCTCGTTCTATACAACGTACTAACTCATTAACAGAAAACCCTGATAATAACGTCAATGCTTTATCTATTCCAATTCCCCCAACTTTTAACAACCACAAAAATACCTGTTTCTCTTCTACAGTGGTAAACCCTACCAAACGAATTTGATTGGGTTGCAAAAACAAAGCCGTGTATAAAGGAGTCTCAGGTTGCTGTTGAAGGACTTTATAAGTATTCAAACTAATGTACACTTCATAAACGATGCCATGGACTTCTATCCATGCAACATTGGGTTGCAGATGAATGCAACGACCTTTGATTTGGGTAATCATAGCAACGGCTAAGAAAACATAAAATAGGCAATAAGTAAAATACGAAAAAATACTACTTTTGCACCAAAATTAAAACGTCCTATGAAGCGAATTTTACTATTCTTTGCCGCTGTTGCTTTCCTTCATGCCCAACAAGGGCAATTAGTCGTAGGCGTTCATGTGTTGCCGCAAAGCACATGGCTTTTTAACAACGACGACTCTAACGAAGGACCACGCTTAGATTATGCACATACCTTACGCTTTGGAGCAGGTATCACCGTAGGTTATGGCATTACCGACAATATGAGCGTAGAATTAGACCTTCTCTACTCAGCGCAAGGGCAAAAAT
>WFXK01000202.1 GCA_015490695.1 Bacteroidota bacterium
AAATAATTCTGTATTCCAGCCAGTAGTTTTAAAAAAACGTTCTTTAGAAATAGGTTTTCCCGAAACGCTATCATACTGAAGATGTCCCATTTTTTTCCACTGATAACCAAAGCTTTCAGCATAGTTCTTTGAAGGAACAAATCTTGGTATGAAGTTTTTTATAGGGTATTGTTTAGCACAGGAATTACAAATCAATGCTCCTTCTTCAATACGTCCTTGTTTGACACGGTAAGTGTCTAAGGTTAATGTTTTTTTACATTGGGGGCAAACAAGGTATTTTGCTGCCGTTTCCCGCATTTAGGTTTGAATGACCCCTGGGTTAAATCTTGGGATATGGGGGTTATGGTTTGCTACTTCAAGGCTCATGGCGATGTATTCCCTGGTTTTACGGGGGTCTATGATGTCGTCAACCCAGAGCCGTGCTGCGGCATAATAAGGAGTAGTTTGCTCTTCATAGCGTTGCATGATGGTTTTTAATAGTTTTTCTTCTTCCTCCTTAGAAAGTTCTTTTCCTTGTTTTTTATATTTTGCTTTTTGGATTTGTAATAGGGTTTTAGCGGCTTGTGCACCACCCATTACACCGATGCGAGCCGTATGCCATGCCCATAAAAACCTTGGTTCATAAGCCCTGCCGCACATCGCATAATTCCCCGCTCCGTAAGAATTGCCAATGATAAAGGTAATCTTAGGCACTGTAGTATTAGCAACCACATTGACCATCTTCGCTCCGTCTTTGATAATACCTCCGTGCTCGCTTCGTTTACCCACCATGAAACCCGTAACGTCTTGGAAAAAGATAATAGGAATTCTTTTTTGATTGCAGTTCATAATGAAACGTGCGGCTTTATCTGCAGAATCCGAGTAAATCACCCCTCCATATTGAATTTCTCCTTGACGGGTTTTTACAAGTTTGCGTTGGTTCATGACAATCCCTACCGCCCATCCTTCAATGCGGGCATAGCCTGTAATAAGCGTTTTTCCATAGCCTGCTTTATATTCTACGAAGCTTCCTTTGTCCACGATACACTTTAAAAGTTCATGGGAATCATAAGGTTTTATAGGGTTATCGGGGAGAATGTCCAGGATAGTGTCGGGGTCGTATTCGGGTGGTGTAGGGGTACTACGTTCAAAATTCGCTTTTGGGAAAGGCCCTAATTTTTCCACAATTTGCTTGATAGTATCTAATGCGGTTTTATCATCAGGGACTTTATAGTCTGTAACACCGGAGATTTCCGAGTGGGTTGTTGCGCCGCCAAGCGTCTCTTCGTCCACGATTTCTCCAATCGCAGAACGAACTAAATAGGGACCTGCTAAGAAGACGTAGCCTGTTCCGTCTACGATTAGGGCTTCATCGCTCATGATAGGCAAATAAGCCCCACCTGCGACACAAGGACCCATGATAGCGGCAATCTGAGGGATGCCTTTACTGCTTAAAATAGCGTTATTGTAGAAAATACGTCCGAAGTGATATTTATCGGGAAAGATTTCATCTTGCATGGGCAGGTAGACCCCTGCACTGTCTACTAAGTAGATAATAGGTAGATGGTTCTGCAATGCGATTTCTTGGGCTCGGAGGTTTTTTTTGCCTGTCATAGGAAACCATGCGCCTGCTTTCACAGTAGCATCGTTAGCAACAACCACACACCAGCGTTTAGCGACTTTACCGATGCCGACTACAACACCTGCCGAAGGAGCCCCCCCTTCACTTTCATACATACCATACGCCGCTAAAGGAGCAATCTCATAAAAAGGACTATCTTTGTCTATTAAGTAAGCAATACGTTCACGCGCACTCCATTTCCCTTTTTTCTTTAATTTCTCTAAAGCTTTTTTTCCTCCTCCTAAATATATAGCCTCCTTCGTTTGTTGGAGCTGTTCTAAAGCTTGTAAATGGTGTTGGCGATAGCTCATACGAGCAGCAAAAGTAGGAAAATTAACTATCTTGCTGTTGCGCAATAAAACGACGATGAAACTGCTCTATTTGAAAAGTTGCATCAATTTGAACCTCTTCTATTCCTACTTCTTTTAATATTTTTAAATCTTCTATTCTTTCTATGCTGCAGCATGCTGTTAAATGTAGGGTAGGGAAGCGCTTTTTAAAATCGGCATAGAAGTTTTTATGCGTTAAACCACAGCTTTCATTAGAAGGGTCAAAGTACTTGATTAACAGGAACTTAAGTCCTTCTTTTTGAAGTAAAGCTACAATATTTTTCCATGGGGTCATAGCTAAGGGGTCACAGCCTCGGATATAGGTTTTATCTACATCTAAGGACAGCATGATACGTTGAGCAGAGAATTTTTTTAAGGCTTTTTTCCACAAGTCTTTTTCAAAGGCATTAGAACAGGTTAAAACGATTTGTTCAGCACCGTGGCTAAAAGCCTCTTCCATAGTTTGCAGGGTAGGGAACCATCCTCCGTATTGGACTTTTAAACGAGTTGTTTTTACGATTTGTTCTACGGTTTTGAGGTTTGCGGGTTTTTGCACGGCAACAGCATCGGCATCAATTAAATGGATTTTGGTAAATCCTAATTGTTCTAAGTAACGAGCAACCTTTACAGGGGTGTTTTCCTTCATATAGCGCTCAACAACGCTCCCCTCACTCAGTGTTAACGTAGGAATAATGCGCACCATCACACGACAAAGGTTGCAAAAATTGTGCACAAAAACCTCTTTTTCTAAAACGATGGTTGCTTTCCCCTTTTGAAATGCTTTCTATTTAGTTTGTTGATTTAGTTA
>WFXK01000203.1 GCA_015490695.1 Bacteroidota bacterium
GTTTATAAACTTCGTGAATGACATTACGTAGCCGTTTCTTCGTTAATAATTCATTGATAAATCCGACCTCTTTAGGAACGATTTCATTAAAGAGCACTCTTCCGACCGTGGTTTCTATGATTTCATGGCGAATAGCGCCTGTTTCTTCGTCTATTTCATAGGCTTGTTTTTCTTTATCCCATTTGGGTATACGAACTTTAATTTTTGCATGGAGTGCTACTTTACCTTGGTCATAAGCGATACGGACATCTTCAGGGCTATAAAAGATTTTCCCTTCTCCTTTTTGGTTGGGGCGTTCTTTAGTTAGGTAATACAATCCAAGGACCATATCTTGGGAAGGAAGCACAATCGGTTTTCCGTTTGCGGGGTGGAGGATATTGTGGCTGGAGAGCATTAAAATCATTGCTTCAAGGCAGGCGGTATGGGAAAGCGGCACGTGAACCGCCATTTGGTCCCCGTCAAAGTCCGCATTGAACCCAATACATACCAAAGGATGTAATTGAATGGCTTTACCTTCTATTAATTTAGGCTGGAACGCCTGTATACCTAAACGGTGCAAGGTTGGCGCTCGGTTCAATAATACAGGATGCCCTTTTAGAATTTGTTCTAAAATCTCCCAAACAACATTTTCTTTTCTTTCAATAATCCGCTTAGCAGATTTTACTGTTCTAACAACACCCCGCTCTATCAATCTACGAATAATGAAAGGTTTGAACAATTCTGCCGCCATCTCCTTAGGTAAACCACATTCATGGAGTTTTAATTCAGGACCAACAACAATCACAGAGCGTCCTGAATAATCTACCCGTTTCCCTAAGAGGTTTTGACGGAAACGTCCCTGTTTACCTTTGATGGTATCGGTTAAAGATTTCAATTGACGATTATTGGAAGCTCTAACAGCATTTTGCTTGCGGCTATTATCAAAGAGCGCATCTACTGCCTCTTGTAACATCCGTTTTTCATTACGTAAAATCACATCAGGGGCTTTAATGCTCATCAAACGCTTTAGACGATTATTGCGGATAATGACCCTACGATACAAATCATTTAAGTCTGAAGAAGCCGGACGTCCTCCATCTAAGAAGATGATAGGACGCAGTTCGGGAGGAATCACAGGCACAATACGTACCACCATCCACTCAGGACGATTCTCAATCCGCTTATTTGCTTCTCGGAACGTCTCTATGTACTTCAATCGTTTAACTAAATCCTGTCTTCTTTGTTGAGAAGTTTCATTTGCAATGCGTTCTCTGAGTTCTAAAGCTAATTCATCCAAGTTTAAATCTCGCAGTAGGGCTTCTAAGGCTTCTGCCCCCATTTTAGCAACAAACTTCTGCGGGTCACTATCGTCTAATTCTTTTAACTCTTTTGGTTGACGATTCCAAAAGCTTTTATATTCATCTTCTGTGAGTAAATCTCCTTTACTTAATTCTTTTTCAAACGGACCTGGGTTAATTACCACATAACGTTCATAATAAACAATTTGTTCTACTTCTTTTTGTTTATAGCCTAATAGAATAGCGATTTTGCTGGGGGTGGTTCTAAAATACCAGATGTGGACTACAGGCACCATCAATTCAATGTGTCCTGTACGCTCACGGCGGACTTTCTTTTCGGTAACTTCAACTTTACAACGGTCACAAATAATTCCTTTATAGCGGATACGTTTGTACTTTCCACAAGCACATTCATAATCTTTTACAGGACCAAAGATGCGTTCACAGAAGAGTCCGTCAGGTTCGGGGCGTAAACTACGATAGTTAATGGTCTCAGGCTTTTTTACCTCCCCATAGGAACGGTCTTTTATAGCATCGGGAGAAGCTAAACTGATGATAACTTTAGAAAACTTTGCTGTGTCCTTCTTCATAGGTATATAACGATTTAAGTTTATTCTAAGGTGATTTCAAGGGCTAAGCCACGGAGTTCGTGGACAAGGACGCGGAAAGACTCAGGCATACCAGGTTCAGGGATGTTATAACCTTTGACAATCGCTTCATAAGTTTTACTTCTTCCTTCTACATCATCGCTTTTGATCGTTAACATTTCTCTTAAGATATGGGCTGCGCCAAAGGCTTCTAAAGCCCATACTTCCATCTCTCCGAAACGTTGTCCACCAAATTGCGATTTCCCTCCTAAAGGTTGCTGCGTAATTAACGAATAAGGACCAATAGAACGAGCGTGCATTTTATCATCTACTAAGTGGTGTAATTTCATCATATAGATATATCCTACAGTCGCAGGTTGGTCAAAGCGTTCTCCTGTTCTTCCGTCATAAAGATAAGTA
>WFXK01000204.1 GCA_015490695.1 Bacteroidota bacterium
ACTTAGATGAAGCATTTATCGTTAAGGAAGATTAAAAGACAGCGGTGGCTGGTCGTTCCAACGGACCTCTATTTTATTATCACACTGCCCTAAAATGGGAGAAAAATCTACTTCTATTTTATCAGGCAGCTGCGGGTCGCTATAGTAGTAAAACAAACATTTTCCTTTTTGAAAATAAGCACAATTCTTTTCTTTTTCTAAGGTTATTGGCGTAACAAAAGAAAACGGAATTTGTTCCCGAGTAAATCCTTGAACGCTATCTTCAACCCAATAAAAATCATCATTAAACACCTTTGGAGTAGCGTATCCCTGATAACGAATTTTCATCTTAAAATACTCCCAACGAATACGATTTTGGTTATCAAATTCTAAAACAACAACATTTAAAGGTGTTAATACCCAAGAGGCTCGTTTGTTGGTATCTATTCCTTCAAAAAGAGCCCGAATAGTTCCTCTAAGGGAATGTCCATTGATGCGCAGGCTGTCCAAGTAAATATCTATGATAGTACCTGCCTGCATAGCACTACCACTCCATGTAGCTCTAATTTTCCCATCCAAAGAAAGTTGATTGCAGGTTGATGAACTATCTAAAAAGATCGTTACGCTGCGATTGATAGAATCATGAAGAATGCGTTCATTACAAAAGCGATAAATAATGCTCAATTGTCTATGGGCTTCTTCTACGATAGTCCAAGTAGTTTGAAGATATTGAAGCATTAAGGCATTATCTATAACAACTTGGCTGATTACGGGAGATATAGAAGGCGTAGAGCCGGGAGCCGGTACTGTTGTCCCATCATTGCAAGCGATAATCATCAAAAGCATGAATCCCCATCGTCGCATAAACGATTACAAAGATACATTATAAAGACTCAGAGCGCAATAGCTGTGATTGGAAACTTTGGAAACTTTCATAGTTTCCAAAGTTTCTAAAGAAAGTGCCTTGCATAATGCTATACCTACTCCATCACTTCCCACTTGCATCCTGCTAAACGTCTATGCTCGTTATCAACTCCAGTAAAATAACAGCTTTACCTTTATTAACATAGCTCCTGTTAGCTACTGTTATAGAGGGGTATTTGCAGCATACGGGGAAGAAGTTGGAAGAGGAGGAGAGAGGTTATCTTGAGCAGCTATTGGAGGGTTGTGGGTAATCTTTTATATTTGTCTTTTTCTGGGGGCTTATGAAGGTGATTGTTCCTGTAGCGGGTGCTGGGCGTAAACTGCGTCCTCATACCCATACCCAACCCAAAGCACTGGTTCCCGTCGCAGGGAAACCCATCATCAGCCACATCGTAGATAACTTAATAGAACATGGACTAAAAGAATTTTTATTCATCACAGGTTATTTAGCAGAAAAAATAGAGCAGTATATCCATCGCTGTTACAAAGGCAAATGCCGCTATCGCTTTATTCGCCAAAGCCCACGTTTGGGATTAGCGCATGCTATATCCCTGACAAAAGAATATATTTCTGAAGGTGAACCTATTCTAATTCAATTAGGTGATACCATTGTGCATACCGACTTCGCTCCTTTCTTAAATGGTTCACAATCAGTCGTTGGTATCTATAAAGTAGATGACCCCCGCTACTTCGGCGTTGTTTACCTAAATCAAGACCAAACCATTAAAGAAATCGTAGAAAAGCCTTCTATTCCTACCAGTAATTTAGCGCTAACAGGTATCTATACTATACGCGATGGAGCTCAGTTAGTTCGTTTATGTGAACAACTGCTCCGAGAAAAACGCCTTATTCAAGGCGAATATCACCTTTCTGAAGCCTTAAACGACTTAATTCGTCAAGGTGAACCACTAAATGCAGTTTTTGTCACCCATTGGTTTGACTGCGGAAAAAAACAACAACTTTTATTAGCCAATCAAATCCTTTTAGACAGACAAGCCGAGGAAGGAAAATTACCTGAGTTCCAGGCAGAAAACTGCGTTATCATTCCCCCTGTCTACATCCATCCCACTTGTAAATTGCGCCATGCAATCATCGGTCCTTATGTAAGCATTAGCGAACATGCGGAAATCACTTATGTGATATTGAAAAATAGTATTGTTGGTGCTTATACCCGATTAAATGCGATGTTGTTAGAAAATTCTATTATTGGCAGCGATTCTTTAATTAGTAGTACTTTGCAGTCGCTTAATATTGGCGACAATGCGGAGATTCATTTGGGTGGTTAGCCTCTTTTTTGCTTGCAGTTCCGACCCTCAGCCCAAACCATGGGGCTATCATCGGATTTTACTACCTAAGCATCAGTATCAGCGCTACGACAACCCTAATTGCCCTTTTACTTTTGAAATCCCTATCTATGGTCAAGTGCTTAATGAAGATAACGACAGCTGCTATTTAGATATTGACTTCCCTCAATTTGCTGCACGATGGCACATCACTACAAGGGACTTCCGAAGAGAACAAACCGACTTTTTCGCCTCGTATGAAGATTATAGGGAACTGGTGTATAAACACACTAAAAAAGCTACAGAAATAAAAGAAGAGATTTTGCGTTATCCTAATGGCGTTGGTGTATTCTTTGAACTTTATGGCGAAGTTCCTACTTCAGCACAGTTTTTCTTTTCCGATACTACCCGTTATGCGATGATTTTAACTTTTTACTTTAATACCGCGACCAAGAACGATTCCTTGAAACCTATCATTGACTTTATGAAAGAGGATTTGAAACATCTTATAAAGAGTATCGTATGGCGTTGATGCAGTTAAGTCCATTTCAGGGCGATTTTCGCTTAGGGATTTTAGGAGGGGGACAATTAGGCAAGATGTTAATTCAAAAGGCTTTGCAATGGAATTTACAGACGATTGTTATGGACCCCAGTGGCAATGCCCCGTGTCGCCGTTTCGCTTCCGAGTTCGTACAGGCAAAATTAACGGATTTTGACGAAGTCCTACGCTTCGGAAGAAATGTAGATTTACTCACCTTAGAAATTGAAGAGGTCAATGCCGATGCTTTAGCCCGTTTAGAAGAAGAGGGGAAAGCAGTCTATCCCCAAGCGCAAGTGATGAAAATTATCCAAGACAAAGGGCTTCAAAAGCAGTTTTACGAGCGCCATGGGATTCCTACAGCACCTTTTCGCTTGGTAAACAACAAAAAAGAGGTTTTTCAACATCAAGACTTTTTACCTTTTGCTCAGAAACTACGTCGTAGTGGTTATGATGGTAAGGGGGTTCGTTTGTTTTCTCATGTTTCTGAATTAGAGAATGCTTTTGATGCGCCTTCGGTTTTGGAGAAAAAAGTTGCGATTGAAAAAGAGTTAGCGGTGATTGTTGCAAGGAATGTTTCAGGGGCTATGAAGACGTATGAGGTGGTAGAAATGGTATTTCACCAAGAGACGCATCGTTTAGCCTATTTGCTTTCTCCTGCTCGGGTTCCTGAATCGGTTGCAAAAGAAGCGAAAGCCATTGCGCAAGCGGTTGCAGAAGCCTTAGAGATTGCTGGCTTGTTAGCAATAGAGTTTTTCTTAGACATTGAGGGTCGGCTCTTGGTCAACGAAGCCGCACCACGTCCCCACAATAGTGGACACCACACTATTGAAGCCTGTTTGACTTCCCAATACGAACAACACCTAAGAGCAATCTTAAACCTTCCTTTAGGTTCTACAGAACAACCCCACAAAGCCCTTATGATTAATCTTTTAGGAGAACCCAATCATTCTGGAAGGGTTTTTTATAAAGGCGTAGAAAAAGCCTTAGCCATGCCAGGCGTGTACGTCCACCTCTATGGCAAACAATATACGTACCCTTATAGAAAAATGGGGCATATTACCATCATCGGCGATTCCTTTGAGGTTTTAGAGCAAAAAGCCCAGCAGTTGATGCAGCAGGTTAAAGTGCTTTCTTATGGCTGATGCCTTATGTGTATGGCATAACAACGCTAAACGCTTCCCCTCTGTGCAATCTTTGAAACAATTTTATTTTCTACGCGCTTTTGCAGCGTTGTGCCTCTTCCATTTCCTTTTAATAATGTTTTTACTCAAAGAAAAATTGAGTTTTTATTATGGGGTTGTCGTGGTGTTTTTAAGTGGGTTATTAGCCAGTTTATATGTGCAATGGCGGGCTCATCAGGCAATTCGTTGTATTTATCTTTTGCCCGATAGATTCGCTATCGCAACCTACGCGACAAAAACCCTTCAATGGTTCCCTAAACGATTTGCTGTGCCACACTTTAATAACCATAAACTTTGTATCCACTACATAGACCGCTATTTCTGCTTTGAACCCGAACAATGGCAAAATTATGACCAACTGGTTCGTTATTTCAGTGAATAAATGGAAGATTGGGAAGCAAAAAAATGTAGTGTTTGTGCTTCGTCTTGTTGTAATTGTTTTTTCAATGCATTTAAGTCACTAAATCGTTTCTCTTCTCTGAGATAATGCAAAAAGTAGAGTGTTAAAGGTTTGTGGTATAAGTTTTGATGGAAATTAAGTAAGTGCGCTTCTACGTGCAGTTGGTTTTTTTTAGAGATTGTAGGG
>WFXK01000205.1 GCA_015490695.1 Bacteroidota bacterium
GTCTATACAATTATAACAAAGGTTTGTTTTTCCTCCGATGAACCATTGGAAGTTTACCGCTTCAAAGTCACCACTTTTTACTTTTTCCCAGGGTTGAAACCAATGGAAGTGTTTGGCAACTGCTGCCCAAAATGTTTCTGGATGCTCAATGCTTTCTTGATAGGCTTTTTGGTATTCTTCAAAAGTGTGAATACGCATGGTAAGCGAATTTATAAGTTATTTTTCGTAATCGTAAAAGCCTTTTCCTGTTTTTCTTCCTAAAAACCCTGCTTCTACCATTTTTTGTTGTAGGACCGATGGTCGGAAGCGTTGTGCGTAGAAGTAGCCTGCATAGATGGATTTTGTGACTTCGTGGTTGGTATCTATACCGATGAGGTCCATGAGTTCAAAAGGTCCCATGCGGAAGCCTGTGGCTTTCATTAGTTTATCTACATCTTGGAAGGTTGCTATGCCTTCTTCTACGATGCGAAGGCTTTCTAAGTAAAAAAACCGAGCGACGCGGTTTACGATAAAGCCAGGGATGTCAGCAACCAAAGCAGGGGTTTTTCCCCATTCTTTAACCCATTGAATCACTTTTTGAGCGTAGGTTTCTTCTGTGTGCATGCCTTTAATCACTTCAACTAAGCGCATTATAGGTGCAGGATTAAAGAAGTGGATTCCTAAGAAGCGTTCTGGGTGCCGCAACGCGCTTGCTAAACGGGTGATGGGGATAGAAGAGGTGTTGGTTGCAATGATAGCATCGGAAGCAACAAGTGGCTCTATTTCTTTGAATAAATTTTTTTTCAGGGTTTCATCTTCAGGAATGGCTTCTAAAACCAAGGTGACATCTGAGAGGTTTTCTAAAGTGTTTTGGTAGTGGATGCGTTTAAGTAGTTGGGTTCGTTCTTCAGTGGTGAGTTTTTGTTTTTGTACGGATTTTTGTGTAAAGGATTCAATGAATTGTTGGGCTTTTTGTAGGGCTTCGGGGAAGGGGTCGTATAAAAGGGTTTCCCATTGATGTTGGGCGGTTACGATAGCGATGCCCCTTCCCATTGTACCTGCACCGATGATACAAATCCGTTGCATGTTAATAGGGGATTTTATCTAACAGGGTGTTTATGATAGTGTGTTCGCTGATGCCTTCTGCTTGGGCTTCGTAGGAGCGGATGATACGATGGTTCAATACATCAAAAGCGACTGCTTTAACGTCTTCTGGGAGTACTACGGTATCGTTTCTTAAGAGTGCATGGGCTTTAGCGCAAAGTGCAAGGGCAATCGTACCCCGTGGAGAAGCCCCATAAGCAATATAAGGTTGTAATTCCTTTAATCCGTATTCGGAAGGATGGCGAGTAGCATCTACTAAATTCACTATATAGCGCTGTAAACGCTCTGTCAATTCTACTTGATTGATTAAATGTTGCATTTGTTGGATTTCTTGAGCGTTTGTTTGGGGTTCAAGCTCAAAGGTTAAGTGGGTTTTTGCCATGCGTTGTAAAATCTGTAGTTCCTCTTCTTTAGAGGGATAAGATACATGGACTTTCATTAGAAAGCGGTCTATTTGGGCTTCGGGTAGGGGATAAGTACCTTCTTGGTCAATAGGGTTTTGAGTAGCCAGCACTAAAAAAGGTTTAGGCAGGGGAAAAGTAGTATCGCCAATGGTTACTTGACGCTCTTGCATGGCTTCTAATAAAGCGCTTTGGACCTTAGCAGGAGAACGATTTACCTCGTCGGCTAAAACCATTTGAGCAAAAATAGGTCCTTTGCGGGGTTCAAAACGTTTTTCTTGTGGTAAATAGATCATTGTACCTGTTAAATCCCCGGGGAGTAAATCAGGGGTGAACTGAATACGTTTAAAGGTTAATCCTAAGGTTGTTGCGAAGGTTTTTACTGTTAGGGTTTTAGCAATTCCTGGGACGCCTTCTAATAAGACGTGTCCGTCACATAGCAGAGCAATCAATAAGCGGTCAATCAAGTGGTTTTGTCCTACGATAACTTTATGAACGGTTTCTCGGACCTTTTCTAATACAGCAAAAGCAGCCGTGATAGTAGTTTGCATGGGAGGTGTCAAAGATAGCGATAAAAGCTTTTAAGGCAAAGGTTTTTCGTGTGGGTCTTTTTTACGGTGTCCTAACATGCGTTCTAATTCCTGTTGTAGCGTCTCTGGTAATAAATGTTCTAAGCGTTCTGCGTAGCTGTGGACTTGCTCAGGGGAAAGTGAAGCGTATTCTGCCATGTACAGCTCTATTAAGCGATGCAACCGAACAACCTTAATAGCCTCTTCCCATCCTTTTTCCGTTAAGTACCAGTAACTTTGTTTTTCTTTTATAAGTCCATCTTTTTTCATTTGTTTTAAAATTTTTTTTGTTAAAGGGGAGGCACAAAGGCTTCTTAGTGTTTCTAAAGTGCAAGATTTTTGTTGTTGGTCTTCCCAAAGTTTATAAAAGGCTTTTAGGATATGTTCTTTACATTGTTTATGGCGGAAGCGTTTATGTTGCAGATAGCGTGCTATGATACCTTGTTTTGGGGAGAATAGAAAGGAGGCGAAGGCAAAGAAGGCAGCCCATATTACAATCCATGGTCCTGTGGGCATGTAGGGGCGTTGTTGGGAGCAGTAGGTACCGAGTAAGGTAGCGAGGATAGCTATCAGGGTTGCGATGCCCCATAAGGGTTTAAGGCGGTAGGTCCATAGGCGGGCACCTACAACGGGGATAATGAGTAGCCCTACAGTCAGCACTACGCCCGTAGCATAGGTCGCCATCACAATGACCACAAAAGAGCAGATCAAAAAAAGCGTTTCTGTGGACTTAACGGGGATGCCTGAAGAGAAAGCGAAGAATTTATCAAAGCTGATGAGCGTTAAATAGCGGAAGAGCAGCAGGAAGATAGCAAGGATAGTGCAAGCAAGGAGGGCGAATAACAAGGTGTCGGAAGGCAGGATGGCTGCAGCGTTACCGAATAAAAAGGTGTTTAGCCCTGCTTTTCCCTCATAGGGGAGTTTTTGCAGGAAGGTTAAGGCGGCGATGCCTATTCCAAAGGCGCCTGCAAGCACCGAACCAATAGCACTATCACTTTTTAGTGGCGTATGGTTTTGCAGCCAATCTATGAGGTAATAAGCGATGAAAGTAGATAGCGTGGCGCCAGCAAACAGGGCGCTTAAATGGCGTTTCCCTACTAATAAAAAGGCAAAAACTATGCCAGGAAGTACAGCATGTGCTAAGGCGTCGCTCACAAGCGCTTGGCGACGAATAACTAAAAAGGTCCCTACAGTAGCGGCGGCTATAGCGATACAGACTAAACCCAAGTAAACATACCACATCATTCTACTGGTGGTTGTCCCGTAGTTTTTAGAATCGTACTGATTTTAGAAAGGGTAGGTAATCGCCCTCCGTAGGTTTTTTGGATGTTTTCTTCAGTAAAGACCTCTTTCGTTGGTCCCCAAGCAATGCGGCGTGAATTGAGAAAAAGTAAATAATCAAAATATTGCGGTGCTGTAAGGAGGTTATGGTGGACGACGATAATTGTTTTCCCTTCGTTTTTTAATTGTTTAAGTAAGGTGATAATGTTTTCTTCGGAAGCCATGTCAATACCTGCGAAGGGTTCATCTAAGAGGAATAAGATGGGGTCTTGGGCTAAGGCTCGGGCTAAAAAGACGCGTTGTTGTTGCCCACCCGATAGAGCGCTGATATGCCGATGTTTTAATAGAAGCATGTCTACTTTTTTTAATGCCTCAATGACGGCTTTTTTGTCTTCTAAGCGCAGGGGTTCGTAAAGTTTTCTTTTTCCGTAGCGTCCCATCATGACCACATCCCACACAGTAGCGGGAAAGGTCCAATCTACGCTTTCTTTTTGGGGAACATAAGCGATGTGTTTTTTAAGTTGTTCTATTGTTTTTCCAAAGCAGCGGATTGTTCCGCTTACGGGTTTTATGAATCCTAATATAGTTTTTAGCAGGGTAGATTTTCCTGCGCCGTTGGGTCCGAGGATTCCTACCATAGCGCCTTTAGGGACTTCAAAAGAGACGCCCCATAGTACGGGGGTATTGTGGTAGGTGACGGTTAAGTTATGGACTTCAAGGGCGTACATTGCAGCCTTGAGTTAAACCTGTGACGAGGGTACGGACGTTATGGCGAACCATTTTTATATAAGTGTCTGCATTGGAGGTTGGGGCGCCAAGGGCGTCAGAATACAAGGTGCCTCCTAAGCAAACTTCCCAACCCTGTTGCTTGCAAGCTTCTATCACCGCATTGATACCCCGCTGCGATACCGAAGACTCTACAAAAATCGCTTTGATTTTTCTTGTAAGAATAAGGTTTGTTAAGCGCTCTATATCTTTCAAACCGAAGTCAGAGGCGGTAGAAATACCTTGTAGTCCATAGACTTCTACGTCGTAAGTTATTCCGAAGTAGCCAAAAGCGTCGTGTGCAGTGATTAAAATACGTTGGTGTGGCGGGATGGTTTTAAGGGTGTCTTGAATCCATTGATGTAAATGGAATAACGCCTCAAGGTATTGTTCTGCACGACTTAAATAAATGTTTTGATGTTTAGGGTCTTTTTTTGCTAAGGTTTTTGCCATGTATTGAACGCATTGCCCCCATAGTGGGACACTGAACCAAACATGCGGGTCATAGGTTTGCACGCCAGTTGCAATGAGCGTTTGTGAGGGAAGTGCTTCAGTCACAGCAATCA
>WFXK01000206.1 GCA_015490695.1 Bacteroidota bacterium
ATTTTAATCACTGGTGGTGCTGGCTTTATTGGTTCCCACGTTGTACGACACTTTGTAAAAACCTACCCGAACTACCGCATCATCAATGTAGACAAACTCACCTATGCAGGAAACCTAATGAACTTACAAGATATTGAAAATTACCCCAACTACCGCTTTTATAAAGCCGACATCGTTGATGAAAGCCAAATGCATGAAATTTTTGAAAAAGAACAACCCGATAGCATCATCCACTTAGCTGCAGAAAGCCACGTAGACAGAAGCTTAATGAATCCTACTGCCTTTGCGCAAACAAAGGTTATGGGAACACTAACTTTATTAAACTTAGCACGTCATTTTTGGAAAAAAAAAGATAAAAAACATCTGTTTTATCATATTTCAACAGATGAAGTTTATGGCTCCTTACCCTTAGACGAAGGATTTTTTGATGAAGCTTCCCCTTATCAGCCTCGTAGTCCTTATGCTGCCTCCAAAGCCGCATCAGACCACTTTGTCCGTGCCTATTTCCACTCTTACGGACTCCCCATCATCATCAGTAATTGCTGCAATAACTACGGTCCTTATCAATTTCCTGAAAAATTGATTCCGCTAATGATTTTAAATCTCATAGAAGAGAAGCCTTTACCTGTTTATGGGGAAGGCAAAAATGTACGAGATTGGCTCTGGGTTTTAGACCATGTCAAAGCAATAGATTTGATTTTCCATCGGGGTAAAATTGGAGAAACCTACTGCATAGGCGCCAGAAACGAATGGCACAACATTGACTTAGTACGCCTCCTCTGTGACTTAGTAGACGAAATACTACAACGTCCTAAGGGTACAGGGAGAAAATGGATTCGCTTTGTTAAAGACCGCCCGGGACACGACTTACGTTATGCCATCAATCCAGAAAAAATAGAAAAAGAATTGCAATGGAAACCCACCATGCCTTTTGAAGAAGGTTTGCGAAGAACGATTCAATGGTACATAGAAAACCGCACATGGGTAGAAAAAGTCCGCAGCGGTGAATATTTACACTACTATGAACAACAATACGGCGAACGACTAAGTGAATGATTTATTTAATCTTAAGCATCCTCACCTCTTCGCTCTTTATTACTTTAATTAAATGGATGGAACGATGGCATATCGCTTTGTTACCAACCATTACCATCAACTACTGGATTTGCGTCCTATGGGGTACGCTTTTAATGCCCACATGGCTTAATGTTTTGTTTCAAAAACCCTTAGCAGTCCCCCTTCTTACTTTATTGCAAGGTATTCTTTTTATCGCTGTTCTTGTTTTAATGGCATACGCTATCCTGCACATCGGTATTGGTTATACAGCCCTATTAAGTAAAATCTCTGTGGTCATTCCTGTTAGTGTCGCTATCTTCTACTTCCATGAACCCCTAACTTTGCGCTTTATCTTAGGAATGCTTTGTGCTTTGTTGGCTATTGTGTTTTTACATCTTCCCCTGATTCATACTTCCCAATTATCTCAAAAGCATTATATCCTTGGCTTTTCCTTATTTTTAGGCTCGGGAATCATTGACACCAACTTCAAACTACTACAACAGCACTATCATCCTCCATCGCTTGCCATCACTACAGGCATTTTCTTTACAGCAGGATGTATTGGAAGCATCCTTTGGAGCATAAAACATTGGAAAATTCATTTTAAAATGCTTATGGTCGGCATAGGATTAGGTACCCTTAACTTCTTCTCTATTGTATTCCTAATGCTTGCATTAAAAAACCTTCCCGCTTCTTTATTTTTTCCTCTTAACAATATTGGAATCTTAGTTCTTACTACTTTCTTAGGAGTAGTTTGGTTTCAAGAACGTTTCTCTTCTATACAATGGTTGGGTATTCTTGCAGCGTTAATGGCTATTTATTTGTTGGCTACTTACTAGCTTCTTGTTGTTGTTCCTTGGGTTTGTAATCCATACTGCGGATTCTAAATTCTGCACGGCGGTTCAATTGTTCATCGTAGTCACTTAGTTCTGGATAAACCAAGGGTTGTGATTCCCCATAGCCAAAAGCAATAATGCGCTCTTTTTCTATACCATTTTGGATTAAATAATCCACAACCGCTTGGGCTCTACGCTGCGATAGTTTAATATTATACTCCTCTGAGCCATTGGTATCGGTATGGGCACCAATCTCTACGATAATGTTAGGATTATCTTTTAGCAACTTTACTAATTTATTCAAAGCCGTAATGGATTCAGGACGCAAATCGGCTTTATCAAAGTCAAAATAAATATTTTGCAGCACAATGGGCTTTTCAATTTCTATACGTTCTAAGAAAATATCAATATCGGCTTCCAATTGTGTAGATTTTTCAATCCCTTTTGTAGAAACATATACTTCATTAGCCAGATATTCAGGAGCATTTCCTACCAATTTATAGTCATTTCCTTTTTCCAAGGGGAATTGATAGTGTCCGCTCTGGTCGGTTTGGAAGGTATCTAAGGGGATTAAAGTTTCTCCTTGGATTAAATATAAAGTAACCGTGGCAAAAGGAATAACTTGTTTGGTTTCTTTATCTCGTACTAATCCGTGAACGCTAATTTCCACAGGGGGTTTGATAATGCGTTTAATAATCCAAATATCATCTTTTCCTTTTCCACCGGGGCGATTAGAAGCCAACATTCCAAAAGTATCTTGTTTAATCCACATGATAGCGAAGTCATCATAAGGGGTATTGATGCCTGGACCTAAGTTTTCAGGTTTGGACCAGTTAGATAACATGCCTTCTGCTTTGAAGATATCGTATCCTCCGAATCCTACGTGTCCGTCTGATGAGAAATAGAGGGTTTTTCCATCTTGTCCGACAAAGGGGTAAATTTCACTGAATTCGGTATTGATCATTTTACCGCAGTTAACGGGAGTGGTCCAGCTATCGCCTTTACGTTGGGAGTACCAAATATCGGTTTCGCCATAGCCACCATCTCTGTCAGAAACAAAATACATGACCATACCATCGGGCGTTAAAGTAGGTTGTGCATCATAAGTAGGAACTTTTTTAGTTTTCCCTCGGGAGTTCACTACCACTTCCCGTTCGCCGTTAATGCCTTCTACTAATTGAAATTTCCCCCAAGTTTTTGCTTCGGGATTGAATTTAGACATGTAAATACTGCAACCATGGTATTTTTTATATTTTCCATAGCCGCAGATGGTATAGTACATGGTCATACCATCGGGAGCAATAACTGCACCACCATCATTAGCTTTTGTATTGACTTTCTTTCCTAAGTTCTCAGGTTCAGAAAAGGTGCTATCGTTTTCCATTCGTACAATCCACAGGTCTGAATACGCTGCTTCGTTATAGCGCAAATAAGCTGCCTTCCCTCTACTACCTGCTCTATGAGAAGTAAAGATGATAAAGGTATCGCCTTTAATGGTATAGAGGTTGGGGTCAAAGTCTTGGGCTTCGGAGTTAAAGCTTACGTTGATAAGTCGGTATAAAGGTTCTTTTCCTTCGTATTTACGGATTAAATCACAGCCTTTCATTTCTAAGATAGCGTGTTTTCTTAGGTGGTCATCTTCTTCGTGGCGTTTTATAAAGGTTTGGAAGTGGGGGATGGCTTCATCACAACGCCCTAATTCTTTTAATGCCACACCTAAGTCATAGTGTAAGGTATCGCTTCTATTGGGGTCTACTTCCAAAGCCGCTTTATACCATTTGACTGCTTCTTCTACTTCTTCCATATACCAGTGCACTCTTCCCAATTTGTAAAGCGTATAGAAATCATTAGGTTTAATTTGCAGTGCCTCTTCGTAGTATTTTTTTGCGATGGGTGGTTCTCTAAGGACGTAGAAGTGATGGTCTCCTTTACGGATTAGACGGGCGAACTGCGTTTCAGAGCGCTTATCTTGAGCCCGTAGCGCCATACACATCAACCACCCAAGCCCTATTAACCACAAACGTCGCATAACCGAGGCACAAATTTTCCCTTCAAGGCTTGCAAACATAGCAATTGTCTACTAAATAACCAAAACACTAAACCACGCCAATAAAAAAACCAGCGGCAAATACAATAAATCCCAATATAACAAACGCTTCACAAACCTCAAATCCATACTTTGATAAAAACGATAAGCATACACAGCAATGGCTGCTGCTACCACTGCGATTATCCCCAATGCCCACAGGGTAAAAAGTTCAAAATAAAAACCAATGAAAGGTATAACAACTAGCGGTAGGTGCGAAATAGCTACCCAAAAAGCATTGCTTTTAGAGCGTCCTGTTGGTGTAGGTAATAATTGAAATCCTGCTTTTTGATAATCTTCATAAGCCAAATAAGCAATAGTGTAGAAATGGGGTAATTGCCAAAATACTTGAATAAGGAAAAGCAGCCATGCTTGTGTATCAAGGGCTTTTTTAGCAACGAACCAACCAATGAGCACAGGAAGCGCACCTGGCAGGGTACCAATCCACACTGCTACGGCAGAAACACGCTTTAAAGGGGTATAGACCAATACATAAAGCACCCATGATAGCAGCGCAAGATAACCTGCCCAAGGATGTAAAACCGCTAATAAATGAAATCCCAACACACCACTTAATAAGCCAAACACTACCGCTTGTCCAGTGCGTAAACGTTTAGAAGGCAAGGGACGCTTAGCAGTACGCCCCATCAACGCATCCCAATACCGCTCTATCAACTGATTAAAACTATTAGCGCTCATACTAATCAATAATCCCCCAATGCCTAAATAACTAAATTCCTCAACAGAAAACTCCTGTACAGCAATCAAATAAGGTAACCAACTGGAATAAAGAACCAGCAAGCTTAACCGATACTTACCTAATTCTAAAAAAGCCTTTATCTGCGACGCTGTTGTTGCATTACCCATCGTTCTAAACGACTTTTCTTTCCTTTTCTTTGTTTCATCTGCTGTCTTAGTTGTGCAATTAAACGCTGCTCATCAATAAAAAAGCGCTTAATCACCGCTGACTGAAGCATCGTAATCAAGTTCGCACACAAATAATAATAACTCAATCCCGAAGAATACCGATTTAAAAACACCAACAACAAAATAGGACTTAAAAACAACATCCATTTTCCAGGATTAGGACCTTCTACACTCATGCCTTGCTGTTTATAATTAAAATAGGAATA
>WFXK01000207.1 GCA_015490695.1 Bacteroidota bacterium
GAACGTAGGTGTTCCTGTCTCAAACCAAAATGGACGTATCTCTTTTTTGTCAAAGAAAAGTAAAACATCAAAAGGATTATATAATTTATCGGCAAGGTAATAGTAGCCATTATACCATGCTTTTAAGCGTTCTTTGTCTATAACTTTGAGGTGTTCCTTAAACACTTTTTCTAATTCTTGCTGGGTATATCCGCAGATATTTCCGAAGTTAGGATCTAGAGTAATATCATTTAAGTTATTTAATTCGCTGAATAGCGAGACTTTTGTAAATTGACTGATGCCAGTTATAAAAACAAATTTCAAATAAGGGTCTAAGTTTTTTATTGGTGCATAAAGATTACGCAATTGGTCCCTGATTTCATAAGCCAAAGTTATATCGGGCAATACATCTAACAAAGGCTTATCGTACTCATCTATCAGTAATACTACAGGCTTCTGAAACTTTTCATAAATTTTCTTTATTAGCTCAAAGAGAAAGAGATTGGGAGCAGTATTTTGGATTTCAATGTTATATCGCTCTGCGTTTTGTTTTAAGATAAAAAGTATGTTTTGTAGGAAGTCTTGTTTGGTTTTTATTACTTGTCCACCAAAGTATAAAGAAACGACAGGATAGATCTCTTCCCAATTCCAATGGTTTTCTAAGAATAATCCTTTGAATAAATGTTTTTTCCCTTCAAAAGCAGCTTTGATAGTAGAGACAAAAAGACTTTTTCCAAATCTTCTGGGACGAGAAAGAAAGAAGAATTTTCCTTTTTGGACCAAATCATAGATAAAAGGCGTTTTGTCTACGTAATAGCAATTGTTATTGATGAGCGTTTCAAAATCTTGTATGCCGATAGGTAGGCGTTTCATTGTAAAGCGAAGGTAGTAAAAGTTTTAAGATACCTCGGCTTCGCCTCGGCATGACGCGGCAACTGCTGCGCTGCGAAAAGTTTTGTCGTTGTTGAGCTGGGATATGTGGTTTGCAGTTTCTACCATAATAAAGCGCTATCTTAAAAAGTTTTCTCATAAAAGTTTATAAGCATAAAACGCACAAAAATGCCCCAACCATGAAATAAAAACATCTTGGCGATTGTAATGATAGACTTGGGCGCCTATAAAGCCGTTACTCAAAGGGTTACTATTAGCAGAACAAATGATGAGTGGGCTATTCTATCCTTCAAATCAATGAAGGAAGATTCGTTTTTGTGGGAATATACTAACCCTTTCAGATAGGAACTACAAGATACCCTTGTAATGAGCTTGATCATTAATGGAAATCTAAAGGTAGGAAATTATGGAAGGTGCAATAGCAGCAGGAACTACTAGCACAAGGAAGGTGCAAAAAGAAAAAATGCTCATTGATATCATAAAGAGGGACCTCTATCGCTATATTTTAACAAGGTGTTTTTCTAATAAAGCGAGACAAAGCCGATAAAATAGATCCATAAACCAGTGTGTTTAATTGCTCTTCCCACTTTTCTCTTCGTTTTATAAGCTTTTATGGATTTGGTTTGTCTGCAATAAACTCATTATTAGTGCAATAATCCACTTTTTTAACGACATTTCTGCTTGGTGAATCGCTGCCTTAGCCTCTACTCGGCTTTGTTCTACCTTAGTATTTAACTCTAATCTTGTCCTCTCTATATCTGTTTTTAATTCTACCCGCAATTGCTCTACTTCTGCCCTAATTCGTTCAATCTCTACTCTGGATTGTTCCATTTTCTCTTCTAATCTTGCTCTAATTTGCTCAATTTTCTCTTCTAAGCCTGTTCTAAATTGCTCAATCTTTGCTTCTAGATCCGCTCTTAGTTGTTCTATTTCTGCCTTCAGTGTCCATTTTACCTTTTCTGTTTCTGCTTCTATCCTTGCTATAATCTCTTCTTTTTGGTAATTTAACATTCGTTCTAACACAGGAACACTAACAGGATACTCATGAAAAGATTCTACAGGGCGCTGATGAGCGCCTTTTACTAAAACTTCCAGTGCCTTAACAATCTCCTCATCACCAAATTTTTCTTCTAAAATCTTTCTTGCTTCATTCCAATCCATACCAACGACTTTTAAGCAAATTTAAGAAAAATGCTTTTTTAACTCCACTGCAATGCTTCTACAGGATGCAAGCGTGCTGCTTTTTGTGCTGGATAAACCCCCGCAAGAATGCTCACTAACAAACACACTGCTGAAGCCATAAGCATCCACCGCCAAGGAATTAAAAATGGAATATTCAATAACCATCCCAAAATATTCCCGACTAAAATGCCCAAAAGCATACCTATCACGCCCCCTACTTGCCCAATGATGATAGATTCTGTAAAGAACTGCAGACGTATAGCGGTTAAGGTTGCTCCTAATGCTTTACGAATTCCAATCTCTTTCGTTCGCTCTGTAACAGAGACCAATAAAATATTCATTAAACCAATTAAAGCCCCTAATAAAGTAATGATAGCAATGGCAATAGCACTCCAAGTCAATAAACGAAGATTCTCCATGAGACGATTGACAAAACTATCACTTAAAGAAATAGAAAAATTATTTTCTTCGCCTGGGTCTAATCGCCGAATGATTCTAAAAATACCTATCGCTTCTTCTACGGCATCTAATAGCATATTTGCGTCGGGGACGAAAACATTGATAGCATACGAACGGTTTCGTTGTAAGAAGAGTTTTCGTGCTGTGGTGATAGGAATCCAAAGTACTTTATCGCCACCTGAGCCCATCATGGTTCCCCGCTCCTTAAGCACTCCCACAACTTCAAATTGTTTTTTTCCGATGGTGATGATGCGTCCTACGGGCGAACCATAAGGGAACAACGCTTCTTTAACCGCAGCACCAATAACCACAACATTTCGCGCTAAAGCTAAATCTTCCTCCTGAAACATGCGTCCCTCTTCTAATTCATACCCTTCTGTGATTAAAAAGAAATGGTCAACACCTTTTAGTAAGATATTGGAAGGCGTCTTTTTACTTTGATACTTCGCTTGAGCACGGAAAGTAATATTAACAAACACTGAAGCGACATAACCTCGGTCGTTCATAGCAGTTTGAAACTGCGTAGCTTCTAAGTAAGTGATAGGTGCATAACGTTTAAAACGGTGCCGTCCTCCAATCCTTACTTCAAAAAAACGGTTTTGAACCCGAAAAGTATTGGTTCCTAAGGTCGTGAACGCTGTCTGCAACCAATACCGAATACCATCTATGGAAGTCAACACACCAACTAAAGCAGTAATGCCGAAAGCAATGATGAAAATCGTGATACCTGTCCGCAATTTATTCACCCAAATACTTTGCAAAGCCTCTTTGATAAGCAATACAAGAAGCGCTACATTCATAGCAGCGTATCTATTTTCTCTGGAGGAATTGCAATAACCGCTTTATCTGCACTCTCTACAATAGGACGAACCAATAAACGCGGATGTTCTAATAAAACACCTATCCACTCATCATCGGAAAGCGTTTTACCCTTTAGATGTTTCTTAAAATAAGGTTCTTGTGTGCGCACTAACGCTTGAGGCGGAACCTGAAGTTTTTTAATTAACGTCCTTAACTCCTGTTCTGTAAGCGGCTTTTTTAAGTAATAGCGAATGTCAACAGGTATTCTTTTTCGCTGCAAGTAGTTTAGCGCTTCTCTACTTCGGCGACAACGGGGATTATGGTAAATGCGCAACATCTTCACAAAGATAACAAAAATCCTTTCCTATCTTTGCACTCCGGAAACTCTGAGCGTATACTAAAGTTTCCTATGAGTGACAGAACAAAACAACTAGGGGAACGTACCCTGTGGCTAACGCAGTGGGCTACAAAAAACCGTAGAGCTACCTACTTCTTAACCCTTCTCATTGTCCTCTTTGGCGTCTATACCTATATCCACATCGCTAAAGAACAATTCCCTGAAATCATCGTCCCTACTTTCATCATCTCTACCCCCTATCCGGGTAACTCTCCACAAGACATTGAAAACTTAGTAACCATTCCAATAGAAAAGGAGTTAAAATCGCTTTCGGGAATAAAAAAGATTCAAAGCACCTCTTATCAAGATTTTTCTATCATCCGAGTAGAATTCCATACTGACATTGCCGTAGAAGAAGCCAAAGACAAAGTTCGTGATGCAGTAGATAAAGCTAAAAGTGAACTACCTGATGATTTACCTCAAGAGCCCCAAATCAAAGAAATCAATTTTGCTGAAATCCCTATTATGGCGGTTAATGTTGCCGGTCCTTTTTCCTTAGAACAATTAAAGCGCTATGCAGAAACGCTTCAAGATAAAATAGAGCAACTACCTGAGATTACTCGTGTAGACCTCATCGGTGGCTTAGAAAGAACCATTTTTATTGAAGTAGACCCCTATAAATTAAAAGCCTATCAAGTTAGTCTTTCCGACATTGCCCAAGCAGTTAAAAATGAAAACTTAAATATTAGTGCAGGTACTATCACCGTAGATAACCTCAATTATAGCGTAAGGCTGGAAGGAGAATTCACAAACGTTTATCAGTTAGAAAATCTTATTATTCGCTCTTTGTGGGGTAAGCCTGTATATCTTAGAGATATTGCTATTATTCGTGACAGCTATAAAGAACAAGAAAGCTATGCTCGCTTAGATGGACAACCCGTAATTACTTTAATGGTGATTAAAAAAGCAGGAGAAAATCTCATTGCTGCTTCAGAAAAAATCCAAAATATCATTCAAGAAGCCCGAAAAACGCTCCCTAAGCAACTTAAAATCGTTATTACAAACGACCAAAGCATACGAACCAACAACACTTTGAACAATCTTTTAAATAGCATTATCATCGGCTTTTTCTTAGTAACCCTGATTTTAATGTTCTTCATGGGGCTTACTAATGCGTTATTTGTAGGCTTAGCTGTTCCTTTAGCCTCCTTAGTTGCTTTCTCTATATTCCCTTTGATGGATATTACGCTAAACATTGTTGTTTTATTTGCTTTTTTATTGGCATTAGGAATTTTAGTAGACAATTCTATTGTTGTTGTGGAGAATATTTATCGTTTGTATGATAAAGGGCGCAATCCTATTTTAGAAAGTGCGCGTTATGGTGCTGCAGAAGTGTTTTTGCCTGTGCTCAGTGGGACATTAACTACCTTAGCGCCTTTCTTTCCTCTGCTCTTCTGGGAAAGTATCGTAGGAGAATTTATTAAGTTCCTACCCATTACTTTAATCATCACCCTATCTGCTTCCCTGCTTGTTGCCTTTGTCATCAACCCTGTTTTTGCTGTAGATTTCATGAAACCAGAAGAAAGACGTCCTTCGTTGTCTTGGAAAACTCTTCTTTTTATTGCTATCGTGGTTATTGTCAACTATTTGCTTAATAACCCTTTCATTGCCAATTTGATTATTATATTCACTGCTTTGTACTTGCTTTATGTTTTTGTTTTTTATCCCTTGATTATTCGTTTTCAAAGTCATGTTTTACCTGCTATTTCTCGTTATTATGGGACGCTTATTCAATGGGCTTTAGATAAATGGCACCCTATTGCAGTAGTAGCTGCAACTTTCTTGTTATTATTCCTTGCGTTTGCTTTAGTGGTTCTTTTTCCGCCTAAGGTTATTTTCTTCCCCAA
>WFXK01000208.1 GCA_015490695.1 Bacteroidota bacterium
AGGAACATTAGTAAAATGACTAAAGTAGTAGTTTCAAGAAGGAGTATAGCAGGTAAACCTTTGAAGTTTAGCCAGTATAGTAGTAAAATAATTAGTGTGAGGGCAACAAAGATTCTATAAAATCGGCGTTGTTGGAAGTTCCAATAAAAATAATTGCGATAAGAAAGAAGGATAGCGACTAAAAACAAAGAGGAGAAGAGCAGACCGGTGTAATCGGCATTTTGTTGGATGTTGTACCACCAAAATTGTAAATATTGTTGCCAGAAGGTTTTTTCAAAATGGAATGCGAATAGAATAAAAAAGTAAGCTAGCAATATGTAGGTTATGGCATAGATGAAATTTCTTTTTCTGTCTAGTACCGATAGTGCGATGATAGTAAGGAGGAGGGTAGGGGGGATGAGGTGGAAGTTCCATAAAGGAGCGGTGGCTAAGGCTATAGCTGTGAGCTTGGCGCGTTGATAAATAATTCCATGAAGGGCAATGAGGATAAGCAGCCATCCTATTAAGAAAGAACACAAAAGAGCCTGAGAGGGAATTAAGAAGCATTGTAGTAATAAAAATCCGTAGGCGCTGTAAAAGGTGAAGGCTGAGCTCCATTGTAGTTGGATGAATAAACTATTGGTAAGTAGGGCATTAACGAATAACGTGATGGTTGTTAGGATTTTCCAGATTAGGGTTGCGGTAGTAGGGTTCTTAATAACGAGGATTTTACTTAGTAGTAGAGGGATGGGGGCGCAATAATGGGATTGGATATGAAGTTGGGCGATTTCTTGCGGATGTTTTATTAGGAATGGAGGTAGGGCACTAAGGGCAAGCAATAAAAAAAGAACATGGGGGCGCATCAATCGTCTCTACGTCCGAGGAAGAGCAGGATAAAATAAAGGAGCTGGGCAAGGCTTGCTAAGGCAGCAACGAAATACGTTAAAGCAGCCCATGTTAATGCCTCTCTTGCTTGTTTTGCTCCAATTCCTTGAATCATCCCTGTGTTGTTAAGCCATGCTAAAGCACGACGACTGGCATCTACTTCTACCGGTAAAGTGATTAAAGAAAACAATGTGATAGCCGATTGTAAAACGATAATAGCTAACAGGGCTTTATCAAAGAGTTGTGCGCTGGCACCTAAGATAAACAGGGCTAAATAGACAAATTGTAGGGCTTTTGCACTGAAGTTTACTATAGGCACCATTTTAGAGCGCATTTGCAGCCATGCGTAACCTGTGTAGTGTTGCACAGCATGACCACATTCATGGGCGGCGACTGCCGCTGCAGCAACACTCCTGCCATGATATACCTCAGGACTTAAATTTACTGTACGATTCATGGGGTTGTAATGGTCTGTTAATTGTCCTGGAACGGATACAACTTGTACGTCGTAGATGCCATGGTCTGCTAACATACGTTCGGCGATCTCTTTTCCGCTAAGTCCCATGGCATTAGGGGTTGCAGAGTACTTTGCGAACTTACTTCGCAGGACACTACTTACAATGCCCCCTATGAGGGCGAAAACGATAGTGATGAAAAGTAAAACGGGGTCAAAAATCATAGCCCTTCGCTTTTTGAGGAAGGCAAAGTTATGAATTTTCCTAATAAAGGTATTAAGGTTTGGGTTGCAGGAGTGAAGAGGGTGCATTAAATTTGTGGGCGAAAAAAGCTAGTAGGCTTATGAGTGTCGCAACCGCTACAGCAAGTATTGATAAGATTATTTCCATCATAGGGGAAGAGCAAGCGCGCTATTTGTTGGAACATGAATGTAAGACAGTGCCTAAAGAGCAATTGTATTTACCGGGACCAGATGTCATAGAACGGATATGGGTGCATAGTGACCGAAATAATCGGGTATTGTATAATTTACATCGGCTTTACAATCATGGGCGTTTAGCAGGCACAGGATATCTTTCTATTTTACCTGTAGACCAAGGAGTAGAGCACTCAGCAGGCGCTTCCTTTGCCCCTAATCCCATCTATTTTGACCCTGAAAACATTGTAAAACTTGCTATAGAAGCAGGGTGTAACGCTGTGGCAAGTACTTTTGGAGTACTATCGCAAGTAGCACGGAAGTATGCCCATAAAATTCCTTTCATTGTAAAAATTAACCATAATGAACTTTTAACCTATCCAAACCGTTATGACCAAGTGTTGTTTGGAACAATTGAAGATGCATGGAACATGGGTGCAGTGGGTGTTGGAGCAACCATCTACTTTGGCTCTGAAGAGTCTCGTAGACAAATTGTTGAAATTTCAGAAGCCTTTGCTTATGCCCATGAATTAGGTATGGTAACGATTCTTTGGTGTTACTTAAGAAACAAAGCTTTTAAGAAAGATGGAGTAGATTACCATTTAGCAGCGGATTTAACAGGGCAAGCAAATCATTTAGGTGCTACAATAAAAGCAGATATTATTAAACAAAAATTACCTACCGTAAACAATGGTTATGGTGCATTGAACTTTGGCAAAACACATAAAAAGGTTTATACTGAATTGACAACAGATCATCCAATTGATTTGTGCCGCTATCAGGTAGTGAATAATTATATGGGGCGCATAGCGTTGATTAACTCTGGGGGTGCATCTTCTGGAAAGACGGATTTAGCTGAGGCGGTTACTACAGCCATCATTAACAAAAGAGCAGGCGGAGCAGGCTTGATTATGGGACGTAAAGCCTTCCAACGCCCAATGAAAGAAGGTATTGAAATCATTCACGCAGTACAAGACGTTTATTTGTGTAAAGAAATTACTATTGCTTAGAAGTTTTTGGAGGGGGGGGTGGATAGTGTATCTTGTGCATGTCTGAGGACTTGTAAAAAGTCTTTGAAATCTGGTTTGAGGATTAAATTTAATTATCTATTTTAATCCTTTGAGGTTAATGCTTTCGTGAATGCGACGATAATAGCTCTCTTGGGTAGCAACAGGGTAGCCTATTAAGCCAACTCTGTGAGGTTTGCCCTCTTACCTATTAGTTCTAACATCCTTATCTTGCCCTTTTGGACAAGATAATGTATCTTTGCTGCCATGGAAAAACCCCAAATAGCGCAAAAAACGCCCTATGTGGTTACTTTAGAAGGGGGGAAAACCTACTGGTGGTGTGCTTGTGGTAGAAGTAAAAATCAACCTTTTTGTGACGGCAGCCACAAAGGTACTTCCTTCACTCCTGTAAAAATCCAAGTAGAATCCCAGCAAAAAGTTGCTCTATGCGGCTGTAAACATACTAAAAACCCACCTTATTGCGACGGTAGCCATAAATTCTTATAAAAATAGTGTATGGTAAATTTGGAAAAACAACGGATACAGATCATTGGTGCAAGCAAAGCCATAGAAGCGCTACTCTCAAAGCTCTTTCAAAACATTAAAAGACGTGCAAATGCACCTAAAATCTTTTTTATCTTGAATCCAGATCCGTCAGTTGTAAAAAAAATTTTAGACCCTAAAAATGTTGCTTTTAAAGGAAAGCTTGCTATATTTTTTGATGAGCAGGACCTCAAAGAGCCTCCTGTTTTTTTCTTCCAAGTACCACCCTCTAAAACGTTAAATGCTTTCTTAGAGGATATTGCTCCCGCACTGGCATCCATGTTTCTTCAGCAATTAAGTGCTTCACCTTTTTGGGGTGCTGGTGATACAGCTAGAAGACATTTACAATTTCTGAAATTTGCAGGGCGGATTCATCGTGGGATATCTTATGAAGATTTATTCAGACCTCAATATTATAAGCGCCATTTTGGAATCAATGCTTTAACCCCTCATTTTTTAGAACGAGAAGTTTGGGAGATTAGCGCATTACCCCATAGTGATTTAGAATGCTTAGACAAAGTAATGAGAACGCTTGCTAAAGATTATGTTGTAGTTCAGGACCAAATAGGGATGGTAACGCTTAGGGTTCTTGCGATGATTATCAATGAAGCATTTTGGTTATTACAAGAAGGGCATGCCGATGCAGAAAGCATCAACGTTGCTTTACGCTTAGGAGTAAACTATCCTTATGGACCTATAGAATGGGCAGAACAAATCGGTTATAAAGTAATTGTTGAAGTTTTAGAAGGCTTAGCGAAGGAATTAGGTAGTGAAACTTATCGAATTGCACCTTTGTTAAAACAGAAAGCAAGGGAACAACTATGAAAGAGCAGACGTATACAGCTGTTAACATTGAGATTTTAGAGGGGCTTGAGGCGGTACGCAAACGCCCTGCAATGTACATTGGAGACACAGGCTTAAGAGGCTTACACCATTTGATTTATGAGGTTGTAGATAACTCTATTGATGAAGCCATGGCAGGCTACTGCGACCAAATTGAAGTGGTCTTACATGAAGATGGAAGCGTTACCATAAAAGATAATGGACGCGGTATTCCTACTGATATTCACCCAAAAGAAGGGCGCAGTGCCTTAGAAATCGTTATGACCGTGCTCCATGCAGGTGGGAAATTTAATCGGGAAACCTATAAAGTCAGTGGTGGGTTGCATGGTGTAGGGGTCTCTTGTGTCAACGCTCTATCAGAATTCTGTGAAGTTAAAGTCTATAGAGATGGGAAAATTTGGCGGCAACAATACCGCCGAGGCGTCCCCATCACCCCCGTAGAAGTCATCGGAACAACAAACCAGCGAGGAACCGAAACCACTTTCAAACCCGATCCAGAAATCTTCTCTAAAACAGAGTTCCACACAGACATCATAGAAGCCCGACTACGAGAACTTGCTTATTTAAACAAAGGTATTACCATCACTCTCATAGATGAACGCGATAAAGACGAAAAAGGTAATCCTAAAACCTACCGTTTTCACTATGAAGGCGGTATCAAAGAATTTGTTCAATACTTAGACAGAAACCGTAAACCCCTCTTTGTCCCCCCTATTTACTTTGAAGCCCACGACGAAAGCGGTCCTTATGAAATAGAAATCGCCTTAGAATACACCGACAGCACCAGTGAAAACATCCATTCTTACGTTAACAACATTAACACCATAGACGGAGGCACCCACGTGACCGGCTTCAAAAAAGCTCTAACCGATGTTATTAAATCCTACATCCGTCAAAACGGCTTACCAACTAGAAAAACTAAAATCAGCGATAAAAACATCCAAGGAGAAGATACTCGTATAGGTTTAACGGCTGTCATCTCCGTAAAAGTTCCTGAACCCCAGTTTGAAGGACAAACCAAAACAAAAT
>WFXK01000209.1 GCA_015490695.1 Bacteroidota bacterium
GCGTAGGGTTAAAGAAAACAAAACCGAAGCAGCTGAAGTGTTGTTCACAGCAGCGCAAATCATCGCTCTTTTAGGAACTCTATCTTACATCTTCCTTCCTTTCGCCCATGAACGCCTAAAAGAAGCTTGGCAACTACCAACCTATACGTTATCACAACTACAACAACGCTATCCACTCTTAAAAAGCGAACATGCACTAAAAGAAGCCCCTATGCTTTTCACAAAAGTTAGCGATGAGCAAATAGCCAAACAATTACAAAAGTTAAAGGCTATTCAATCCTAAACTTTAACTTGTTTTTTGAAAAGCGTGAACGAGGAAATAAAGTAAAAACCCAAGTCCTAAGGTTGCAATAGAAGCAATAAAGACTTTGGGTTCTTGAAACGTAATGTGGAGCATCATCCAAAGGTTTAATAACAGAAAAAGAACCGGCGTAAGAGGATAACCCCATAAAGTTACTTTATGCTTTTTAATTAAGGAGCGGTACTTCAATAACGCACCTAAGACTGTCAAAAAAGTAAAGATGGAGAGTGTAAAGCTGATGTATTCTATAATCCATTGGAAGGTTGCGGTAAGTACCATAGTGAGGGCAATAGCACATTGTACCCATAGTGCCATTACAGGAACGCCATTACGGCTTTTATGGGCTAACCAACGAAATAAACGGAAGTCTTCTCCCATTACTTGCGTTACTCTTGGACCAGCCATAACCATAGCACTCACAGAAGAAATCAAAGCAACAGCAATCAATGTAGAAAGGAACTTGCCTCCGCTGCTTCCTAAGAGATGAACTGCAACGATGTGTCCAATTTCTTCTTTAGCGCTATATAAATGCGGGGGCGTTGTCGTAAGAAAAACATAATTGAGTCCCGTATAAAGAAGTGTAACGATTAAAGTTCCAAGAAATAATGAGATAAAAACAGTTTTCCTTGGATTACGTAATTCACCAATGATGTAAGTACTTGCATTCCATCCCGAATAAGCAAATGCGACGTAAACTAAACTGATAGCAAAGCCTGTTGAAAACAAGGCATTGAGGTCTTTACTTTTCTGTAAGGCTTGAATACCTTGCGGATGGGTTTTTAGATAATGAAATCCGATAGCGATAAAAAGCAGGATAAGAGCGATTTTCAATAAGGTAAATAAGTTTTGCACTCTACTTCCGTAATCCAAGCCGATACTATGGACGATAGTTAGCAAGATGATGAGCGCTATGGCGTAGTATAGTGGGGGAGCAAGGGGTAAAATAGCGTAGAAGTATTTTCCGAAGGCGATAGCAGAAGCAGCAATAGGGGCAGAAAACCCTGCAAAGAGCGATACAAATCCTGCACAAAACCCCAAAGAACGATGAAATAACACCGAAAGGAAATGGTATTCTCCCCCTGAGCGAGGCACAGCCATCCCTAAAGCAGCATAACTAAGCGCACCGCATAAAGCTAAAATCCCTCCAACAACCCATAACATTAAAGTAGCATAACGATTACCTATAGCAGCATAGGCGTAGCCTGTAGTGGTGAAAATGCCTGTACCTATCATGTTAGCGATAACTAACAGCGTTGCTGTGATGGCAGAAACTCCTCTTTTTGGCATGGAGCAAAGTTAAAAGTATAGTAGATAACCTCTAAATCCTTGTTTATCCCATGCAAGCGTAGGTAAAGGAAGTCGTATGGCATCAGCAAGCCAAAACAAGGTCTTTAACCATCGTTTTTTTACAGGGAGATTACGTAAATTGATGTCTAAGCCGAAATAGTATTCTCTAAAGGGTGTGATAGTAAATTTTTCTGGACTACCTTGCAAGTTTGCTGCGCCGTAGCCTAAGGCTATCCCTATCCATGGATACTTTTTTATAGGAGCCCAACAAAGCCAATAGGTTTGTCCATTATAGTCTTTAAAAATTTTTTGCGCAAGGTTTTCTCCAAAGGTTTTAGGGTAATAATCTGACAAGCGTTCGGGGTGATAGGAGTATTTGATACTCCAGCGGTGTTGTTGTTGCGTAGCGTAGAGGGTGGTAGCTAAGAGTGCGCCTGTGGCGTTTGCGACTAAATCGCCCCATGAAGCGCCCCATTCTACCATAAAACCGTCCATGATTTCTAAAGGTAATAATGAAAGGAAGCCCATGCTTCCATAAAGCCACCAACGTTTTTTATCTTTTTGCCATTGAAGATATAGACGGCTTTGTTGGAAGGCAGCATAGAGGTGTCCTGCTTTATCCATCTGTAGCCATTCTTTCCAGTCGTTGAAGAAGTGGAAGCGGGTTTGGGGCATGCCGTTATACCAGACAAACCAAAGCCCTGTATAGGCAGCAGAATAAGCAACGACACTTCCCCAAAATAAAGTATCTTGGGCATGCAACGGCTTAAAGCCCCAAGCGAGCTTTAAGCATACGAACACGCTCCAAAACCTCTTCACGGGACAAATCAATAAAACGCTTTGGTAATAAAGAACGAGAAGTGCACTCTAAAACGGCAACGTAATTCATGTATTCAATCTCTTCTGGGTAAGTGGGTGGTAAAAAGTCCTCTATGGCTTCCTTGACACAAGCAACATCGGGTTGCGATAACCCTTTCGTAATAGCAATGAACTTTGATCGGGTTAATAACGCTTCCATCTCAGCCCCTGATAAAATAGGTAACGACTCAAAAAAAGCATCATCAAAATCTTCTTGGCTTAAAGAAGTGATTTTTGTTTTTCTCAACATAACTTCAAAGAGTTCTCGTTTTTCTTCTACGGTTTCTGGGTAGAATAGGGCGATGTGTTCTTCGGCGCGTCCTTGTCGTTTGAGGTCTACGGGCATGAGGTCAGGGCGGGCTGTGAGCAAAAACCAAAGGATACGTCCTCGGTGTTCACTTTTGCTCATGAAAGAAGCGATCATAGAAAAGACTCTACTGCTTAGTCCACTATCGCCTTCTTGTTCTCTGTCCCCTAAATAAGCATCCGCCTCATCTATCATGACCGCAACAGGCGCCATAGCTTCTAAAATCTTGAAAATGCGTTCTAAGTTCGCTTCTGTAACCCCAACCCATTTAGAACGAAAGTTTTTTAATTCCACCATAGGCATTCCAATCTCTTGTGCGAAACAACGAACCAAAAAAGTTTTGCCTGTACCTACAGGTCCACAGATTAAATACCCCATAGGAACAACATCTAAATGCCCTTCTTTAATGGCTTTAGCAGTCTGTCTTAAGTGTTTTTTTGCTGCTTTGTGTCCTGCTACATGGTCTAAATTATAAGGAGTTTCCACAAAAGAGAGCAGTCCCCCCGCTTCAATCTCTATGAGTTCTTTCTTTTTTTGAATTAAATCATCAAAGCCGAAAGGCTCTTGTGCTTGGGCTACCTCCATCAGCAAAGAACGAAGCACTGTTAGGGTCAAACCGCCACTTTGTTGTGCTAAAACCTCAGCGCTCATCTCCATGCGCTCTTTTAAATGAGGATGTTTCTCCAATAAATAATTAATAAAATGTAAGCGGGTTGTTTCATCAGGATAGGGAATATCTATGGGATGGGTATAAGGGTTGCGGATAAATTGTTGATTTAGTAAAGAGAGGTTTTCTGCGATTAAAATGGTTGTTAGGTCGCTATTGAGGAACTCTATGTCGTTTGCCCATCGTAGCAGGAAGATAAGGGTTGCGCGTTCTTCGGCAGTGGTATAACCCAAACCTTTTTCCGGAATGAGGGTATCTGCATAGTCTAACAGCACGGCGACTCGTTTCCCTTCTTTGAGCCGAATTCGCAAATAGTTTTCAATAATGGCAAGGGCTCTTGTAGGGTCTTTGGGCAAAGCACTGGCAAATTGCGTCCCTTTAAGCGTATCATACGCTTGGAGCACTTGTAAAAAGTCCTCCTTCATAGCAACACTGGGAAACTGAATACCTGTCGCACGGTCATAATAAATAATACAATCCCGTCGCTTGAAAAGGACTTTTTCTAAATAGGTTCGCAAACGATAATAGCGATAACTTCCGTTTTCTTTTACAGGTACGTAGTCATGGATATTGCCATGAAGGATGAATTGTGAAGCCGTTTGACTAAAGTATTTTCTTGCTAATTGCTGTACCCATTGTGGGTGTCCTTCTAACATAGAAAGCAAAAGTAGGGTTTTCCTTGGGATTTTAAAAGAGAAAAGGCAGGAAAAACCTTTTTCCTGCCTTTCTCCAGTGGGCAAAATAATAGGGACTGTACTTTCCAGCGGGCAAAGTTATAAGGATTTTAGAAATAATGCAAGCTTAAGGCGCGCTCAAATAATTTATAAAGGACAATGCCAACACTCACAGCAACATTCAAACTATGTTTGGTACCCATCTGAGGAATCTCAAGACAGATGTCCGCTTCGTTTAGTAACCAATCAGGAACTCCGTACACTTCATTCCCAGGAATCAGTAACAAAGGTTGTAAATTCCATTGCCACTGATGCAGCATAAAAGCTCCTTGTGCAATCTCTAAAGCAACAATACAAATGTTTTTATTTTTTTGTTCTTTCAAAAATTGTAGAGGATTGTTTATACGACTCCAATCCACGCTTAATTCGGCACCTAAGGCGGTTTTACGACAATGGGGATGGTTAGGTGAACCCGTAATGCCACTTAAATAAATATGCTGTACTCTGAAAGCATCAGCGCTGCGGAAAATAGCACCCACATTCAAAACGCTACGAATGTCGTGCAGTAAAATAGAAACAGGTAATTTCTTCGCTTTCTTAAAGGCTTCTATGCTTAATCTTGGAATTTCTTCTGGAAGTAATTGCCGAATCATCGGATAAGACGGCGAAACTTGCTATCTTCTCTTAAGAACTCAAATAGCTCTTCTTCTCTTGCCCATTCTTTTAATGTGGGTGCCAAAGTAAGTGCTTGTTCTAAGTTCTTCAAACAATTTTCTTTATCGCGTAAACTGGCATAAAACATCGCTTTGTAGTACCAAAGCTTTGGTTCGTTTGGATTTAACTCTAATCCTTTTTCAAAACACTGCATTGCTTCTTCTTCTTTCCCTAAGCGTTTTAATAAAAAGCCTTTATTGAACCAATGGTTGGGGTCATCTTTGTAGTGCGGCTCTATTTTTTCCAAAACTTCCAGTGCCTCTTCTACTCTATCTAACT
>WFXK01000210.1 GCA_015490695.1 Bacteroidota bacterium
GTGCATGAAAACAAATGATTTCATTAGGAGCATCTTTAGTTTGCATCAAAATCTCTGCGGCTTTTAAGTCGGTTTCTGCTTTGTATAACCAACGCTTCACAAGTTCTTTCTTAAGGTTCATAATACTTTTCCTTCCGTTAACGCTTCATTTGAAAGGGAATTTATTACTTGTTTCTCTTTATGAAATGCTTCCTCTGATTTTATCAATACATCAAAGCTACACTTGGGAAATTTTTTATGTAATTTTTGATGGAGCATCTTCCATAAGGTTTTCTTTTGCTTAGGACTAAGCGCTTCTTTCAAGATAATTAAAAGGTCCCAGTCGCTAGTTTCTTTAAAATCCCCTCGTGCTCTTGAGCCAAAAAGGATTATATGCACTATATTTAACTTAGCAGTTTTGAAAAATTGTAGGATTATACTTTTAAGTTCCTTTTCCATAAAAGGGATGGGTTGCCAAAGTTAATAAAATTAAGTTTTAGATGGCATAATGTGGTAAACTGAAGAAAGAGATATTTTGCATCCGATCGGCATGACACGGCAACCACTACGCTGCAAAAACACCTATGCATACGCAAAACAAAAAACCTTAAAACAACTCATAATTTGTTTTTCTCAAGGCAAAAAAAACTATTTTCGCGATGGAAACCTAATCCCCATCATGGCGTTTCTTGAAACTACTCAAAACACTTCATTGGATGCTGTATGGTATAATGGAGAGCTGTTATGGGAGTACAAGGGGGGCACATGGCAACCCCGATGGTTGGACGCTGCTGCGGTTATGGCTTCACCAAAATGGATAATTGAATGGCAGGGTGGTGATGCAAATAAACCGCTGTATATTATTATTTGTAAATGTTTTAACTTGAGTCCGAAGGAATACGTTACTGTATAACAGAAGGCAAAACGGGTGGTAGTGGTTGATGTGGCATCGCTATTGGGTTTGGGAAAAAACCACGAAGTTGTTTCGCAATAACATGTAATTAATGGCTTGGCTAATAGACACCTTACTATTTGCTTTTACGTTGCCCTGTTTAACTAACACAGAAAACCAACTATACCTACATTTCCATTATGGCTTGACTACCATTGTTAATTACAACATAACACTAAATTTCCCTTTATTTTCTGAAAATAAGGCACAATTTTTTACCTGTTATCTGGAAGATGGAAAATGCATTTTTTGTGCGCCTAATTTAGTGGATGAGATAAATTGCGTAACAGGTATTTACGCTCCTTGGCAGAAGAATTGGATAGTAGCTAAAAGCTGTTGTAAGATTTGGTTGTTAAATCGACAGGGAGAGGTTTTACGACAATATCCCGTTGTAAAAAGCTATCCTGACTGGCGATATGGGGTTGCTACTCGTCAACCCTTCCGACGTGATGGCTCTCTGAATTTCCTTGTAAAAGATACTTTAACAGAAGAACTCAAACTTTTAACCTTGACAAGAAAGCACGAACGATGGATCCCTCTACATTTTATACACTGCAAAAAATCTTCACCTATTACGCAAACCACTATGTTTATAGATACTTTATCTGAAATTGAACGCATCTATATAAAACCAGGCTTTTGCGACAGTTTATATGTTTATGAACCTTTGACAGGACAAGTACAACGTTTCTGGATTTTTCCTTCTTATCGTTTAATAATGGTAGATAGCAATTTCGTTTATGGCTTTTATAAAGATTATTGGGAAGTATTTGACCTTAACGAAAAAAAACAGAAACGAAAAAGAAAGAAGGAAGTAAAACGCTATGTAATAGTTCACGATAAGCACACAGGTGAGTTTTTAGGTGCTATTCCTATCCCTTCTGCTAAACATTGGGTTTTTATAGGGTATAATTGGTATGAAAGCACTATCTATTTTGTTGCCAGAAAGAAAAAGCCAGCCCTTTCATTACAAATGCAGGTTTATTGCTTAAGCGTTTCGCCTAAATACCCAAAATAGCATTTTTGATTTCGTTATTTTTGCCTTCAAAGTATACTATTGTGCTATGTTGCTATATCCGTATCAAAGAATTGCTATGCTGAATAGAAAAGCCATAAGAGATAAGACCTATATAGCTGACATGAACGAAATAGTTATTTCCATATCAAATCCCAGGAGAAGTGTGGCGTTATGATGCAACAGAATGGCAAAAAGAAGGTATAGTGCAATGGAATCAAGTCTTTGCTGAGTTCCGATGGATTTTAGAATGCCGTTTAGATACTACAATAGAAGAGGTATTGAAGCCGTGGCTCCATATTTGCAAATGTGAAAAAGTTTCCTATAAATTGCGCCCCGTTTTGAAGATGCCGCCTTATGGAAAGCATAAAATATCTACTGCTTTCTTTAAGTTTTGTCTCCATAGGATTTAGCGCTACAGAAAAAAAAGGATTTGATTTTGGACATTTATTGTTTCATCACTTAATAGATACGCACGATTGGCATATTACCGATATTCCCCTGGGCAATGGAAAAAAAATAAGCATTGCTATTCATTTGCCTTATATCGTTTACGATAGTGAACATGGATTACGATTTTTCTTTTTACATGGACATAATCATGAAGAAAAAGCAAAAGAAGCGCAAAAAATGGGTTATCACTTAGATGAGTATGGGCACATTCGGGCGTTGCCCAATAGTAATAAAACAGTAATAGATTTTTCTTTGACGAAGTCTTCTTTACAGATGATTTTGGTTGGGCTTTTAATGTTGTGGCTTTTTACTACGATAGCAAGACGTTATGAACGCAATCCGAATAGTCCTCCTAAGGGGATTCAATCGTTTTTTGAGCCAATTATTTTATTTATAAAGGAAGAAATTGCTGAGCCTTATTTAGGGAACAAAGCCAATGCGTTTTTGCCTTATTTGCTTACCTTAGGTTTCTTTATATGGTTTGCAAATCTACTAGGGCTTACACCTTTTAACTTTAATATAACAGGTAGCATTAGCGTTACAGCGGCTTTAGCAGTATTAACTTTTATATTGACCCAGTGGAATGGTTCTAAGGATTATTGGCATCATATTTTTTGGTTTCCTGGGGTTCCTTTGCTTGTGAAGTTTATTATGATTCCAGTAGAGATTTTAGGGGTGTTTACCAAACCTTTTGCTTTGGCAGTCCGTTTATTTGCGAATATTACCGCAGGGCACTGCATGGTGTTAGGATTAGTAGGATTGATTTTTGTTATGTACTTAGGTAAGGGGACGGAAAATTTTGCAGGTGCTGTAGCGATTATGCCGTTGTCTATTTTGTTTACTTTGGTGATTTATAGTATAGAAATTATTGTAGCAGCAGTTCAAGCGTATATTTTTGCTTTATTAACCGCTGTATTTATCGGTATGGCGATGGAAGAACATCATCACTAATATAAAGGCGTATGATACTAGAAGCAGTTGGATTAGCGAAGTTAGGCGCTGGCTTAGGAGCAGGATTAGCTGCTATAGGTGCCGGCTTAGGGATTGGACGTTTAGCCCAAGGTTCGGTAGAATCCATTGCAAGGCAACCGGAAGCCTCCAACGACATCCGTGGGGCAATGATTCTTACCGCTGCTTTCATTGAAGGCGTTGCCCTCTTCGGCGAAGTGATTTGCCTGCTTATCGTCCTTCTGTAACCACAAAAGGGGCACTGGAATGCAGTGCCCCAAAAGAACACAAAACTAAACCCTATAAACTATGCTACTGAAACCAGAATTGGGATTATTCTTCTGGACCACTGTTATCTTCCTTACCTTCTTCTTCCTATTAGCGAAGTTCGCTTGGCGACCTATTTTAAATGCGTTACAAAAACGCGAAGAAAACATTGCTAACGCGCTCAAAGCAGCAGAAGATGCAAAAGCAGAAGCTCAACGGCTAAAACAAGAAAACGAACAACTGCTACAACAAGCCCGAAAAGAAAGAGAACGCATTTTAAAAGAAGCACAAGAAGCCAAAAAACAGATTTTACAACAAGCTAAAGAAGAGGCACAGAAAGAGGCACAGCAGATTCGTCAACAAGCCCTGCAAGAGATTGAAGCACAAAAAAACGCTGCAATTGCACAGCTACACAACGAGGCAGCTCAATTAGCTTTGGCTATCGCAGAAAAACTTATTCAACAACGTTTGCAGGATGATAAAGAACAACAAGCCTTAGCACAACGTTTATTAGCCCAATTAAAACAAAACCCTAATTAGTTATGTTACCTGAGCGCATTGCTCATCGCTGGGCAAAAGCCCTTTATGAACTCGCACAAGAACGAAACGAAGTAGAAACTGCAAAAGAAGAATTGTTGCAAATCCAACAACTTTTAAAAACATCTAAGGAGTTTTTTCTCTTTATAAAAAGTCCTATTATCCCTCATAAACGCAAAGCAGAAATTATTAAAAAACTTTTTGAGCAGCGTTTTAGTGCGATGATTACGCTTTTTTTAGAGAAATTAGCATTAAAAGGTAGGGAAACTATTTTGCCTGAAATCGTCAAAGCGTTTATGGATTATTATTACGAGCGTAATGGGATTTTAGTGGCGAAAGTGGTTAGTGCAGCGCCATTGGACTCTTCTATTTTGGAAGAGATTAAAGCCTTTTTAGCGGCTCGGTATAAAAAACAGATTTTATTAGAACAGGAGGTCAAACCGCGGTTAATTGGAGGATTTCAAATTTGGGTTAAAGACAAGATGGTGGATTTATCTATTTATGGGCGTTTACAGCAGTTACGCAAGCAATTTCATTTAACTGAATATAAAGCAAGGGTATGAAAGGGATAAGACCAGACGAGATTACGGCGATTTTACGGCAGGAGTTATCGGGTTTTCGTAGCGAAGCCGACTTAGAGGAAGTAGGTACGGTTTTACAAGTAGGCGATGGCGTTGCCCGGGTTTATGGCTTAACCGAAGTGCGCGCAGGTGAAATGGTAGAGTTTGAAAACGGCACTAAAGGCATCGTCTTAAACTTAGAAGAGGATAATGTTGGTGTTGTGCTTTTAGGAGAAGAAGCAGGTATCAAAGAAGGCTCTAAAGTACAAAGAACCCGAGAGATTGCTTCTATTTTAGTGGGAGATGGGCTCTTAGGTAGGGTGATTAACCCCTTAGGAGAGCCCTTAGACGGCAAAGGACCCATCCAAGGGAAACTTTATCGTTCGCCCTTGGAGAGAAAAGCCCCTGGGGTGATTTATCGCCGTCCTGTGCATCAACCCCTACAAACAGGGCTCAAAGCTATTGATTCTATGATTCCCATCGGTAGAGGGCAAAGGGAGTTGATTATTGGCGACCGCTCTACAGGGAAGACCGCTATCGCAATTGATACCATCATCAATCAACGTCGTACGCATGAAGACCCTGACGATGAGCCTGTCTATTGTATCTATGTTGCTTGCGGACAGAAAGCGTCAACGATTGCACAGGTAGTAGATACGTTGCAGCGCTACAATGCTATGGAGTACACCGTGGTTGTTGCTGCTCCTGCTTCTGCTCCCGCACCCTTGCAGTTCTTAGCGCCTTACGCAGGTGCTGCTATCGGAGAATACTTCCGCGACTCCGGTAGACACGCCTTAGTTATCTACGATGACCTTTCTAAACAAGCCGTTGCTTATAGAGAAGTATCGCTTCTTTTGCGCCGTCCTCCAGGACGAGAAGCCTACCCAGGCGATATCTTCTACCTCCACTCCCGATTATTAGAGCGCGCAGCAAAAATCATTGACGATGACGAAGTAGCGAAACAAATGAACGATTTACCTCCTGACTTCCGCTCCTTCGTTAAAGGCGGTGGCTCATTAACCGCATTACCCATTATTGAAACCCAAGCAGGCGACGTAGCAGCATACATCCCAACAAACGTCATTTCTATCACAGACGGACAAATCTACCTTGAACCGGATTTGTTTAACGCAGGGATTCGTCCCGCTATTAACGTAGGGATTTCGGTCTCTCGTGTTGGTGGTAATGCGCAAATCCGTTCTATGAAAAAAATCGCAGGAAGATTAAAATTAGAATTAGCCCAATACTGGGAATTGGAAGCCTTCGCGAAATTCGGTGCTGACTTAGACCCCGCTACCATGCGACAAATTGAACGTGGACGAAGAAATGTAGAAATCCTAAAGCAAAAACAATACTCGCCTATGCCCGTAGAAGAACAAATTGCAATTATCTTTGCCTCTACTCGTGGGTTCTTAGATAATGTTCCTTTAAATAAAGTTGCTGAGTACGAACAGCAATACTTGGATTATCTACGTGCTAATCATGCGGATGTTTTGAAACGTTTGAAGCAAGGGGAATTAGATGACGCTATAGAAAACACCTTAGCAAAGGTTGCCGAGGAGATTGCAAAACAATTTCAATAGCCTATGCCCAATCTGAAAGATATAAAGCGGCGGATTCAAAGCGTTATTACGACGCAACAGACGACGAACGCAATGAAATTGGTGTCTGCAGCGAAGTTAAAGCGAGCACAAGATGCAATACAGCGGTTCCGTCCTTATGCTAATCAATTACGTTATATTGTAGAGCAATTAGCCACGGGTGCTGAAATAGAAAGCCCTTACTTTGAAGAACGTCCCATAGAAAACGTGCTTATCGTACTAATTACTTCTAATAAAGGATTAGCAGGGGCTTTTAACTCGGCAATCATTAAAGTTGCAGAAGAACATATCGCAGAACATTATGCGCAATTGTTACAACAACAAAAAGTATTTTTACTTTGCGTAGGGAAAAAAGGTTTTGATTATTTCAAACGCCGCTCTCAATATAGAATTGTAGAACAAAAAAACTTTGATGTTTATGGAAAACGCATTGCATTTGAAAAGGTAGAAGCCGTTGCTAATTACGTTATGCAAGGTTTCTTAGAAAAAAGATGGGATAAAGTAGAATTGATTTACAATGGATTTAAAAATGTAGCTACGCAATACCGCCGTGTAGAAACGTATTTACCTGTGCGTTTTGAAGCCAAAGAAACCAAAGTGGTTAAAGATTACATCTTTGAACCTGATAAACATTTGATTTTAGAACAAATGGTCCCTAAGATTTTGCGGATGTATTTCTATAATGCGATTTTGGATTCCCATGCTGCAGAACATGGAGCACGAATGGTTGCTATGGATAATGCTACTTCTAATGCCGAGGAACTACTAAAAGAGTTGCGTTTACAATACAACAAAGCACGACAAGAAGCTATTACTAAAGAGATTTTGGAAATCGTTTCAGGTGCAAATGCCCTGAAAGGTTAAAAAACTTTTACCAACGAAAAAGAAGGATTGTAACCTATAAAAGGCGCTTTTCAGTGTCCTAAGCTTAATTAGAAAGGCAATACGTTTTTATAGGAACAAACTTTAAGGGGTAAAGTGTAATCTTTTTGAGTGGGTTCTTAGATTAATATTGCTATTGCTATGAAAGGCGAGGGGAAGTGTAAAGGCGTATGGGTAGGGATGTTGTGGGCTTTTTTCTGTGCCCATGCAACACACTATCAAGGTGCAGACATTTGGTATGAATACCTCGGCGGTAACGACTATAAGATTTACCTCTATCTTTATAGAGACTGCGCCGGAATTAGTTTAAGTACGACACAAACGCTTTATGTGGCGTCGTCGTGTAGCTCTTTTTCTGTAACGTTGAATTATGATGGTATGGAAGAGGTAAGTCCGTTATGTCCGGCACAGATTGGTAATTCTACTTGCAATGGTGGGACGCTTCCGGGCACGGAACGCTATCGGTTTTCTGCTGTGGTTACCTTAAACTGCACTGCACCTGACTGGGTGTTTTATTGGAGTGGCAATGCACGAAATAATGCAATTACCAATCTTGCTTGGGCGGGAACCATGTATGTAGAGGCAACCTTAGACAACACAGGAGGCCCAAATAGTTCTCCGACTTTTTCTAACATGCCAGTAACGTATGTTTGTAATGGACAGCCTGTTGTTTACAATCACGGCAGCAGTGACCCTGATGGCGACCAACTCTATTATAGTCTTGTTCCAGCGCTTCAGGGACAAAATAGCCCCTATAGTTACAATCCTCCTTATTCTCCAACTTATCCTGTGATCACTACGACAGGCACCTTTCCTTTTGATAACAACACGGGAGAAATGAATTTTACTCCTAATGGAGCACAAGTCTGTGTTGTGGTTGTTAAAGTAGAAGAATACAGAAATGGGAAGTTAGTAGGGACGACGATGCGAGACATGCAAGTAGTGGTGTTGGATAATTGCAACAATACCCCTCCTGGTGGTA
>WFXK01000211.1 GCA_015490695.1 Bacteroidota bacterium
AAGTAGTACTGCATTTGTTCCAGACGGAATTTATATTCTTCCACTTGTTGTTGGGAAAGTCGTCCGCGTTTAATGAGTTCGTTGATTTTTCTACGGGCTTGTTCTAAGGCTTGATTGAGCTCTTCTATGCGCCGTTCTTTCTCTTCTAATTCTAAATCCTTGTCTTGTAAAGAAGTTTCTAATTCCCGAATTTTTTTATCTAATTCTTCAATTTCTAATTCTAAGTTTTCTTTTGTTTCGGTAAGGGTTTCTATTTTTTGTTCTTGTTGGCGACTTTGTTGGTAGAAGTAGATAGCAGCGCCCGTAGCAAGAAGTAATAAAATAGCAATGACAATGGTTACAATCTGTGCTCTTTTAGGCATACGGATGCCAAAGTTAAAGGATGATTGATGAAAGTTCAAAAGGTTGGGCTAAGATAGCATGGTGTTCTTTAAGAAAGGATGCGAAAGTGTTAACCATTCCATGATAGAGGAAAACCTTTTCTGGGGCAACGTCTTTGATGGTTTGTACTAATTGGTAGTAATCGGCGTGGTCTGATAGCACGAAGTATTGATGTAGGGGGATGCGGCTGCGCCCCTGGGTTGTTTGAAACCAACCTGAAGCCATCGCTACAGAAGCATGCGACGGAATCCGCATCTTGACCCCCGTAGGCAATAAAACTAAAGACTGATTTAAAAGTTTTTCTTGTATCTTATTAAAATGTAAAAAGGTAAAGGAAAGCGGCAAAGAAACCCCTGTTTTTTTATAAGATGCATTTACTTTAGCAACAATAGGGTGGACTAAAATAGGTCCTATGGGAGTAATCATTTTTTGAATTCTTTGTAATTTTCCCATGGAGTATCCTATTAGCACGGCAGGGCGGTTTTGTTTTTGACAATCGTGCCACCACTGCATGATTTGTTTAGCAATAACTTCAGGGGAGTGCCAACGGTAAATAGGATGTCCAAAGGTGGTCTCCATGATTAGGACTTCTGCATGAATGACTTGAAAGGGTGGGGTGGTGGGGTCTAAGTGTCTTTTAAAATCGCCTGTGATTAACCAACGTTGTCCATGATGTTCTAATAAAATCTGCGAAGCCCCTAAGATGTGTCCAGAAGGAAAAAAAGTTACTTTAATACCATTGATTTTGCGGCTTTCGCCATATTTTAAGGTTTCTATTCTTGCTTGTTTGTTTAGTCGTAGGCGCAGCAAGTAGTAGTTTTCTTCAGCGGTTACATATACTTTACACCCTTTGACAACGTGGTCGCTATGGCTATGGGTGATAAGGGCACGTTGGACAGGATGCTTAGGGTCTATATAAAAATCTCCTTCAGGACAATAAACGCCTTTTTTGCTCCAATGAAGTAGCATAAAGAGTAAACAAAGATAAAAAGTACTTTTAATAATGGTTGCTTAGGAAACTATGGAAACTCTGAAAGTTTTTTGAGTTTCCAACGAAAAAACACCTGCAAAGAAACCGTACGGAGATCAGAATGACGTGCGAAGACAGAATGGCGTGTATAACCCAAACACAAATGAGGCAAAAGCTACATTATGCATCCAACTCCAACGACACTCAAAACCTCTCTGCAGCGTGGTGGTAGTGTCCTATTCGGAAAACTTTGAAAACTCCAAAAGTTGCTAACCGACCTTAACGAATTGCCCTGAAAAACTTTTCTCTATAACAATCTTGCTGAAACTTTCCACTTAAATGCATAGTGACTGTGGTGCTACGGATGTCTTCCGCACCTCTTAACATCACACAATAATGTTTTGCTTCTATGTATACAGCAACGTCCTCGGTTTCTAAAATCTGCTTCAATGAGTAGGCTATTTGTTCTGTTAATCGCTCTTGCAATTGAGGACGCTGAGCAAAGTAGTGAACAATCCGATTTAATTTAGAAAGTCCAATTAAATACTCCGTAGGAATGTAAGCGACATGTGCAATGCCGATAACAGGAACAAAATGATGCTCACAAAAAGAATGAACCTGAATATTTTTTTGAATTTTTTCTTCTTCCGAAGTGTTTAATTGTTCTGCGACGATGGGGTTTTCTAAGTTAGGAGGTAGAGACAATGAGAGTTTATGCGACACTTTCTAAAAGCTCTTTTACTTTTCGTGCAGCTTCTTCTAATTCGGTTGCTGGAATAACTTTTAAGCCGGATTCTTCTATGATTTTTCTGGCTTCTTCTGCTTTTGTTCCTTGTAGGCGGACAATCATAGGGACGGGGATTTCGCCAATGCTTTTATAAGCTTGTACAATACCGTTAGCAACTCTATCGCATTGAACAATACCTCCGAAAATGTTAATTAAAATCAATTTTACATTAGGGTCTTTAAGGATGATGCGCAAGGCGGCTTCTACCCGTTCAGCGTTAGCCGTACCCCCTACGTCTAAAAAGTTTGCAGGTTCTCCACCATAGAGCTTAATCAAATCCATGGTTGCCATAGCAAGTCCTGCTCCATTAACCATACACCCAACATTCCCATCCAACTTAATATAATTAAGGTGATGGGCTTTGGCTTCTACCTCTAAGGGGT
>WFXK01000212.1 GCA_015490695.1 Bacteroidota bacterium
TAAGAGACAGCTATTATTGCTCTATTTTTTTCCAAAAGTCTCTCAGCTATATACGTTTTTGGTATACAAAGATACCCTCTTTTGCAAGTCTTTTCTTCATTTAAATATATTTCTCTCCTATATACTCCCCTATCGGCTAATGTATCTTTTATATCCTTAAAAATCGTTTTAATTCTAAAATTATCAATCAAAAAATCTCTTAACATAGTTAAAGTAGTATACCCCAAAGGAGGTATATTTACATTTTTCATCTTCATTCTTCTGTATCTTTCTCTTGCCTCTGTTAAATTCATTTCTTTGAGGAAAGAAAAGTGTTCAAAAAGTATTTCCTCTACTTCTCGTGGCGCTCTATATTGGCTCGCTATGGAATTGATAATCTCTTGCTCCTCTTCCGTAAAACCACTTCTATTGTCTTTTATAGCCCAAAAAACTACATTTTCCCAAATTTCTCATGCAACAAGCGTTGCCATGCTATTTTATGGCATTCTAAGCATATATAACGCTTATTTTCTTGCTCTATAAGAAAATTTCTGTAGTTCGTTGTTGCAGCAAGAGATGCCATACGATTTCTTCGGTAAGCCTGATTGGAATATTTCGGCTGGTACTCTATTATGGGAGCTGTAACCATAGATTTAATCTCCATCCATTCTCGATTTGTCCACGTCTCTATACAATCATCAAACATTACTATAATGGAGTCCAATAACTTTAATTTGAATTCCCGCTTCTGCACTTCCGTCGGGAAATAATTGGCTATCGTCAAATATTCACTAGGTAAAATCCGATGGAAAAACTTAGTCTTCCCTATTTGTTGTCGCCCAATAAGAATAAGCATGGCATTATTCTGCCCCTCCCCTATTATCTGTTTATAACATAAAACAAAATACCGCTTCATTAAATAAACTAATGTCCCCCTCTCCTTCTCATCGTACACATCGCTAAGCATGTTATAAAAAAACTTCTCTAAACCATGGTCTACCGGCTTGAACCTCTTCAAATAGTCTTGTAAAGGATTATAAATAGAATATTTTAGGCTATTAGAATCAAAAATAAACGAAATAATCTTTTGACTAGCTGTTATCCCCATTTGGGAAAGAAAGAAAACAGCTTGCCTCTTTACGTCCTTTTTTGTTTCGTGGTTCGTTAAATATATCCATCCCAACTCAGGATTGGCTGGATTGTAAACCATTAATTTACTATCTATGTAGTGTCTTTTGATTTGCCAACCTTTCTCTTGCAAGAAGTTATACAAAGCTATAACTTGTTCATGTAGTTTTTTACCTTCTACGATTTCTTTAGATTGCTCTTTCTTCTCCTGATATACCTTCAAAATGTTCTTTAACAAATGCTTATCCTGCGTACTATGTTCTAAATCCAACGGCTCTGGGAAAAGGCTATTTATAAATCTTATAAACGTCTCTAAATCCCTGCGGTTTAAGTAATGCGCTAAGCGTCTACCGAGGTAAAATAAAATGTTGTTTCTGTTGCCCTCCCTCGGTGTGCCGTATTCTTTGATAGTCTCTTCTATCTTCTCTGTAATCTTTTTGATGACCTCCTTAGAAACCTTTATGCATTGGGTTAATGCTTTTGCATTGTTGTTGACAGCTATTTCTGGATCGCAGGAAAAGAAACAAGCCCTTGCCGGATCATCCCCAGATAAATCTACCTCCCCCTGTAAATTGTATAACTTCAATAAAGCAGCAATCCTAAGCATGCAATTGCGTACGTATAAACGGAATTGTTCTTTGTCTTGAGGAATCACACACAGCACTTTAACCCCCTTGCCCGAAGGCGAAATGAACGCACAAAACACCTCGGGCAACTTCTCTACTAATAAGCTCTTGATAGTAAACAATTGCGAAACATCCGCTTTATCTATATCCACCACGCAAAGACCTGAAGGACTTTGCCATGCATCATTTTTCCGCTCCTTAAACGTGCCCGATGCAAGGAAATACGGCAACCTGCGTTTAACCCCCTTCTTTCCTTTTCTAACAGCTTTTAATAGCGGTATAAAGTCTACATCGCCAATCTTTCCCTCCAATACGGCTCTTAATACCTCATTCACTGTTATAACTTCCACTTTCGGGGCAGTAATACAACGCCCCCACGACACGCTTCGGTGTCTAATTTCCCCTTTCATTTTTATCGGATTTTTAATTGATTACCGAACTATGCGGCTATTGAAATAACCTCCTTACGCGCTTATAAGCTTTTGTCCCATAGCATAAATCCCTTAATTCGTTAGAAAGAAAGTAACGCAAAAAATCCAAGTCTTGGCTTTTTACCAATAGCTCTTTGTCTCTCTGCTCAATAACGAGGTTGTACCTCTGTTTTTGGCTCTCTATGCGCTTATAAAATCCCCTTAGACGCTCTACAGAAACTCCTATCACCTCCTTGAGCAAACCATTTAGATATATGAAAACATAACCGCGCTTTTGCTCCCCGCCTGTAAATAAATCTTTCTGCACCGTAACGAATAAAAGTAATGTCGTTCGCATCTTTATCGCCTTTTAAGCCTCTAAAAGCCGAATAGATATATACCTTGGAGAATATAACGCCATCATGCGTTCATAGTTAGCAGTACCATAAAACGCCTTCCTAAAAGCATAAAACAAACAATAACGCCAAAAATCCCACGCTTTTGAACCCTCGCACCGAATAACGCTCTCCTTCTCGTTCTCCCTTATCCAAAGACAATACACCTCCTTTTTGGCTTTTATCTCCCCGTAAAAAGTCATAAAACGCCTCTCATCGGTCTTAAACGTTTCTATATGCACGCCATTGATATACAGCACTATAACCCCTTGGCGGTACTTCGTGCCTTCCTCATGGTCCGCTACAAGATTCAAGTATAAATTTAACTCTATTACAGGCATGAGTTTATGCTTTTTTAGTCGTATAGCGCTCTTTTATTAGGTATTCAATAAACCGCATTAAGACTTCAGTCATTATACCATAGTCGGCGTACAACAATAAAATCCCTTTGCATACATCATAACACCAGTCTAAAAGATCGGCTAACTCTAAAAACTTTTTCACTTCATTTTCTGAAAGCTTCCAATTATCAATTAGGCCCGTAGAACTAATTTGTTTTACAATAACAAAGAAACTCTCACCTTTTAGAGGAATGTCCTTTTTATCTATATCTCCTTTCATTAGTGGAATAATCCAATCCTCTTCTATACTTTCGTTTAGTATTAAAATAAACCAATCTTCCGCTAACACCACTCCTGATTCCAACCATTCCCATAGCATAAGAAGTTTTTCCTTTGTCATACGCCTATAAGTTTTTTATTCCTCAAAAAAAGAATTACCCCCATGCAAAGCCCCTCATCTCGCTTTAGGATCTTCATTAACCACTGAACAAAAACGGCTTAAAAACAGGTCTATACGGCTCTCTTCATCGGCTATGAGCACAAAACCCTCGTTGCGCTCCATCGTTAAACCCTCCTCTTTCGCCATGGATAAAAAACACTTGGCTGCCCCCTCTTGAAAACGAAATAAAGCATCCAAAACGGCGTTCCTCAAAAAAATAACGTAACTATCCCCTTTTATCCGCTCCGTATCCCTCCTTATCCCGGGGTTCAATACTAAAATA
>WFXK01000213.1 GCA_015490695.1 Bacteroidota bacterium
GTACGTATAGACCACGTCTATCGGCGGCGTTATGAACCCCCTTATTGTGTGTACTACAATGTTTTTGGGACCTCCCCATTAGCTTTTGGCCTCGATATAACATTCCCTTATAGTGAAAAATACTACCTTACTGTAACTTTCCAACGAGTCTTTAATAGTAAAGTAGAGTTGGAAAATCATTATTTCCCGCCTGCAAGATATATATTAGGCATAGGTATTCATCGGAAATGGAAAGAGACTAAAAAAGCTTCGCAATGATAAAGCGTATTTTATTTATTTTTCAGTTGCAAGCAGGCGTCTTATCGTTGTGAGCAATTAGCGGGCTGGGAATGGGTTGCCGTAACAAGCGACCCCCCTTCTTTTCCCTATAGTTTCTTTTATCTTCCTCCTATTTTCTTTTCTGAACAAGGCACCTGGATAACATCCTCTTTGGCACTTTTTTACAAAGATACCCTTTATCAATGCCGAAAGAGTTTTTGTGGGGTATGCGAAGAGGCAGCACCCAAATACGATAGTAATCGTTTCCATTATTGGACCAAAGAAGATACGTTGTTTTTAACGGCTTATGGGATAATTTGCGAACAAGATAGTTGCTGGGAACAAGGCATTTTAGGAATTTATCGTTATAGCTTCCAGCAAGTAGATTCTTGGGATTGCGATTATACGGATATGCCTTTGGATGGGCGGTGTCGTTTGCATTTAGAATGGATTGCTGGGGAGGATGTGCTAACTTTTCTTGTTTCAAATAATTTTATTGTTCGTCCGCCTTTGGCGTGTTTTCGCGGTTGGTGCGAGTAGGATTTATTGTATTACTTGATATTGTGTGTTGTTTCTTTTGAAAAGAGCAACGCGGTCTTTAGGAAACTTTGGAAACTTTCAAAGTTTCCTAAGTTTCTCCAAAGGGATGCCTTAGTTTTGCCTCGGTATGAAGTTGCGACCGTAGCCCTGCAGGGAGTAATGAAAGATTGGGGTGTAGGATGCATATCTAACGACGATATTCATCTAAACAGCAAGAATTGACTAAATGCTCTTTCTACTCGCCTATGTTCATGCTACTATCAGGAAGTAAATCGCGTGTTTGAATAACCCCAATGCTCAAAGCTTTTATTGAATTGAAATAGTCGCAAAGGACATATTTAAGCGAGGTATGGTTGTTGTGTTCCTGCAGTTGTGTTTTTATAAAGGAGTATGTATCTTTGCTGGGGTTTTGGGCTGTTAGCTCAGTTGGTTAGAGCGCCGCTTTGACAGGGCGGAGGTCGGTGGTTCGAATCCACCACAGCCCACTTTAAAATAAAGAAAGAGGGAACAGCGTTCCCTCTTGTTCACAGCCCAGCAAACCCAGCACACAGAATTCAATGGCAAAATTAAGGAAAACGTAGAAAACAATGTTTACTTTTTAGGGGTTAACGTTGGTAGATTAAAATTCATAGAATTGCTCTAAGAAGCGCCGTATCTCTTCCTCAGAAACATTTCTTTTAATATTCCCCTGATGTGCAACGGAAATAAGTCCTGTTTCTTCAGAAACGACAAAAGCTAAGGCGTCGGAGATTTCTGTAATGCCAATAGCGGCTCTATGGCGTAATCCTAACTCTGCTGGTAAATCAGGGTCATCACTGATAGGTAAAACACAACGAGCCGCTAAAATAATGTTATCTCGTACCATGATTGCACCATCATGTAAAGGGCTACTTTTTTGAAAAATAGAAACAACGATGTTTTCTTTAAATTGGGCGTTGACTTGTTCACCTGTTTGAAGGATTTCAGGTAGTTCCATTTCTCTCAGAAGCACAATTAAGGCGCCTGTTTGGGTCCGGGAAAGCCGCATTAGAGTCCGAATGAGCTCTTCTGTAAAAGCTTCTAATTCAAATTCTGGGGAGGTTCTTCGTGTGAGGAATGCCAATCCAGGGGCTCGTGGTAGCCGCATCAAAGCCCTACGCAGCTCAGGAGCAAACAAAATGATGATAGCTAACACCGCTAGACGAGAAATTTGTCCCAAAACAAACGATAATAACGTAAGGTCTAGCGCCTTTACAATCTGCCATACCCCCAAAAGAATAAAAAATAAGATTAAAAAAATGAAAAAGCGTGTCTTTCTTAGCCACAGATATGTATAATGTAAAAGCAATGCTGTGAGTGTGATGTCTATTAAGTCTGAAAACCGAATGGTAATGATGCCTATTTTGATTAAATTAAACATCGTTAAGCGCTTGCCAAACTTGTAGGACTTGTTTCATTGGTTCAACGTCGTGGACACGGAAGATGCGAACGCCTTTTTTTAACGCTTCCCAATGCAGGGCACACATCGCAGGAACTACCTCCAAGGGACCTTTACCTGTCATTTTTTGTATCCAACTTTTTCGGGAAATCCCTATTAGCAAAGGATAATTTAGGGTGGTAAAATGTTCTAAATGTGAAAAAAGGATTTTATTATGTTCCCAAGTTTTACCGAAACCAAAACCAGGGTCTAAAATAATATCGTATACCTGTTGCTGATGTAGGGTTTGAATGCGTTCTACGAAGAAGTCAAAGATTTCCTCTATGACGTTTTCATAGTGGGGGTTTTTTTGCATGGTTTGGGGAGTGCCTTGCATATGCATTACTACAAAAGGCACATGGTATTGTTGGGCTAATGAAGTAATTTTTGGTTCAAAACGCCCTGCACTAATGTCATTGATGATATGGACACCTAATTCTAATGCTTCTTTAGCGACCCGGTAACGGAAGGTGTCTATAGAAAAGAGTGCTTCTGGAAATTTTTCTATTAAGGCTTCTAATACGGGGGTGACTCGTTTTAGTTCTTCTTCTTCGGGGATGTGAGGAGCACCGGGACGGGAAGAGTAGCCACCAACATCTATAATCGTTGCTCCTTCCTTTAACATGGTTTCGCAGTGGCGTAGGGCAGCGTCTTTTTCCATATAAAGACCACCATCAGAAAAAGAATCGGGGGTTACGTTAAGAACCCCCATGATGACCGGTGTGTTTAGGTCTAATAGCCTTTCTCGGCAGCGTAGTTGCATAACAAAAAGGGGGGCTTTTGCCCCCCACTAAATTATTTGATGGCTGTTTGAAACTCTTGAGATTTCCAGTATTTACGGAATTCTAAGTCTTTTGCTGCTTTTTGTGCGTAAGAGCGGTCTAATTCTGTGGCTTTCTTAAGGTTCAGAATCATTAAGTTATTATCGGCGCTGCGTGCACCAACAATAGCAAGCACATAGTAGGCTAATGCATCATTTTTGTTTTCCCGAATAGCGCTTTCTAAGTCGGCTTTAGCACCTGCATAATCCTCCATAAGTAATTTGCTCAACCCTGCATTGTATTTAGCGCGTGGAATCCCTGTTGCTAAACCAAAGTATTCCGCTGCTTTGTCATACATTGCCATCTTTTCATAAACCACACCTAAGTTATAAGCCGCTTGAGGAGTGCTTTGAGCATTATAAGAGGTTTGTAAATAAGTTAAAGCATCTTTATAATTTTTCTTTTGTTTTTGAATAACACCTAAGTTATTTAGTACAGCATAACGGTATTGACTTTGTCCGCTCATTTTTTCTGCTTGGGTTAAGATGTCAAGGGCTTCATCATAAAGTCCTTTTTCAATCAATGCAGCACCTAAGTCGTTGTAGCCACGAACATCTTTCGGATAGGCACGTACATAAGCACGATAGAGTTCAATACGTTTGTCAATATCATCTACTCGTTGGATTGCGTACATGAATTCTTCTTGTTCAAATTCTTTGGATAGGTCTACGCTATTGGGGTTGCTTAAGAAGGCGTTTGTGATGCTATCAATTTGTTCGTTGGTGTGTTTACCTGTGAAGCCTTCTAAGCGGATGGTAGCACGACGTAGAGGGGCAAGGATAAATTCTACTTTTTCGGCACCCCCTACTAATGCCATTACTTTTCTTTCTGTTGTTGCAGGGTCGTAACCAGCGGAAACAATTTGAATGATTTTTTGTTTAGTCTCTTCAGGGATACTCAGTTGATTTAAGTTATCTAAGAAACCTTGCCAGTCTTCTGTGGTGGTTCTTACACTAAAGAAGGTGGAGTCTAAATAGACTTTGTAGCCATATTTTTTCAGTTGGTCAATGAGCCAGTTTTGTACTTCTTTGGCTCGGTGGACCGAAAGGAATTGATTTCTTTTGTAGGTTCCTTCTGGGGAGGCGAAACCTTCTAAGTAAACTTTTTTAGCTTCGTATTTTTTAGAGAGGAAGTCTCCAATGGCTTTGATTTCTGCTTTTTCGTATTCTGTAGGTTGGATTTTATAGACGTCTTGGGGGAATTGGAATTTGGCTTCTAAGGTAATAGGGGTTTTTGTTTGGTAGCGTACGTTTTTCCCTAAGTAGATAACTTGGTCTGTAGGATCTACAAGTAAGGAGGTGGTGATGCA
>WFXK01000214.1 GCA_015490695.1 Bacteroidota bacterium
CCCGATAGGTTTCTACTGTCTTGGTTCCTAAGTTTAACATGGGTTCAATAGCTAAAACCATACCTTCATAAAGCAAGGAGCCTTTCCCTCGCTTTCCGTAGTTGGGAATTTCTGGGTCTTCGTGTAATTGTAGTCCTACGCCGTGTCCAACCAAATCTCTTACGATTGCCAAGCCGTAATCATAAGCGACTCGTTGAATAGCATAGCCTATATCACCTGTGCGATTACCGTGTTTTGCCGCTTCAATTCCTGCTTGTAAAGCTGCTAAGGTGCCTTTTAACAACCATTCCAGTTCTTTATCAACAGGTGCCACGGCATAAGTATAAGCACAATCGGCAAAGAACCCTTGGTATTTAACCCCGCAGTCAATAGATAGAATGTCTCCCTCTTTTAAGTAGACATCTTCTCTCGGTAATCCATGGACTACTTCGTCGTTAAGCGAAAGGCATAGGGTCCCTGGGTAAGGGGGTTGGTCTTCGCTTTGTTGGTATCCTTTGAAAGCAGGTTCTGCTCCGTGGTCTCTAATAAAGGTTTCTGCAATTTTATCTAATTGGGCTAAAGAAATCCCAGGGCGAATATGTTTAGAAAGTTCGCCGTGTACCTGACTTAATAGTTCAGCAGCGGCTTTTATACCTTCTATTTGCTCACTATTTTTAATAATCCCTTTGATTTTTTTCTTTTTCTTAGACACTGGCACCGATAGGTTTAACCCGACTTGCATAGAGTCTTCCTGTTTTCATCAATCCTTCGTAATTGCGTTGTTTGAGATAACCTTCTATTTGTTGTAAGGTTTCTAACACGACGCCTATCATAATCAGCAGGCTGGTTCCCCCAAAGAACTGGGCAAAATTAGAAGAAATTCCCATTACTGTCACCACTGCAGGAATAATCGCAATAATCGCTAAAAAGATAGAACCAGGCAACGTAATCCGTGTCAGCACAGCGTCTATGTACTCTGCTGTTTTCTTTCCTGGTTTCACCCCAGGAATAAAGCCTCCATTTCGTTTTAGCTGATCTGCGATGTCTTTAGGATTAACCATGATAGCTGTATAGAAATAGGTAAATAGAATAATCAAAATAGCGAACAAGATATTATAGGGAACTGTAGTATAATCGGAAAACCATGTTCCTGTAGCGGTCCAGAAGTCGCTTTCGGGGAAGAATTGTGCAATGGTTGCAGGAATGAACATAATGGATTGTGCAAAGATAATCGGCATCACTCCTGCAGAGTTCAATCGTAAAGGGATGTATTGCCTTGCTCGTTGCATCATAACCCCCATCTTTCTACTCGCCATCATGTGCCGAGCATAGTTTACTGGAATACGACGAACAGCGGTCGTTACTAAAACCACCCCTAAGGTGATTAATCCTAAAGCTAAGACTTCCACATAGAACAGCATAAGGGGTTTGGTTTGTAGTTCATTTAACAATGCCGCAGGCAGTTGTGCGATGATCCCGATGGTAATGATCAACGACACACCGTTGCCAATGCCTCTATCGGTTATTTTTTCCCCAAGCCATACTAAGAACATGGTACCTGCAGTGATTAAAAAGATAGCAGAACCCCAAAAGATAAAGCCATCTGCAGTAATCGCTTCTGGATATTGACTTCTTAAATTCATTAAATAGCCTATGGATTGTCCCATGGTGATGACCACGGTTAAATAGCGGGTGATTTGATTGATTTTTCTATAGCCGCTTTCACCTTCTTTTTGTAGTTTTTGCAAAGAGGGTAAAGCGGCGGTCATCAATTGGATAATGATAGATGCGGAAATATAAGGCATGATTCCCAGTGCTAAGATAGACCCTCGGCTGAAGGCACCACCAACAAACACATCTAACATTCCAAGAATGCCTTCTCCCTGCCCCCGCTGAAACAATTCTATTAAAATAGACGAATCAATCCCAGGCAAAATGATAAATGTCCCTAAACGATATACCAGTAATAAAAGCAACGTATAAAGAATTCTTTGCCGAAGTTCTTCAATTTTATAAAGGGTCTTTAATGTATCCCAGAGTTTTTTCATTTTCCTACACCGATTTCAATGATTTTACCTCCGATGCTTTCTATGGCTTGTTTAGCGCTTTGACTAAATTTATGGGCTTTGATAGTGATTTTTTCTTTTAGCGTCCCTTTAGCCAAGATTTTAATAGGTAATTTTTTCTTTACTAATTTCTTTTCTCTTAGGAGTTCAGGGGTGATTGCTTCTACGTCTTTTAGTTCAGGGTATTTTTCCAGCCATTGTTGGAGTTGTCCTAAGTTCACGGGCACGTAGGCGACGCGGAATTTTGCGTTGTTAAAGCCGGATTTAGGCAGTCTTCTATGCAGGGGCATTTGTCCTCCTTCAAAGCCCCATTTTCTACTGTAGCCTGAACGGGATTTATGTCCTTTATGTCCTCTACCTGCGGTTCCGCCTTTTTTGCTGCCTTCTCCTCGGGCAATACGCTTCTCTTTCTTTACTGCCCCCTTCGCCGGTCTCAAATCATGAATCTTCATCGCTCTACAATTTCAATACGAATTAAATGACTTACTTTTTTTAACATACCTAAGATAGCGGGATTCACTTCTTTAATAACGCTCTTTCCAATACGTCCTAATCCTAACGCCTTTATAGTTGCTTTTTGGTCCTTAGGTCTTCGTATCGTGCTTCTAACTTGCGTAATACGAACCTTTACCATCTTTAGCCATTAAAAAGTTTTTCTAATGAAATGCCTCTGTATTGCGCTATGGTATAAGGGTCTTTTAGTTCCATAAGGGCTTCAAACGTTGCTCGTACAACATTATGGGGGTTAGATGAACCTATTACTTTACAAATCAGGTTTTCATATCCTGCTGCTTCTAACACTGCACGCATAGCGTGTCCTGCAATGATTCCTGTACCTGGTGCTGCAGGCTTAATCAGCACTTTCGTTGCTCCAAACTTCTTTTCTACATCATGGGGCACTGTTCCATGCAAAATAGGAACCCGTATAAGGTTTTTTCGTGCTTCTTGCGAAGCTTTATTGATAGCAGTAATCACTTCTTTTCCTTTTCCCAAGCCATATCCTACGATTCCTTTGCCATCGCCTACCACGACTAATGCAGAGAAGCGGAAACGTCTACCACCGGCAACGACCTTAGTAACCCGTTTGATAATCACTACTTTTTCATAACGTTTTTCAAAATCTACGGGTCGTATGCGTTCCCTGTAATATTTTCTTCTCATACGCCTGCAAAGTTATTAAAATTCTAAACCTCCTTCACGAGCGCCTTCTGCTAAGGCTTTTACGCGTCCGTGGTATTTATAACCATTTCTATCAAAGACCACTTTTTTGATTCCTCGCTCTAAGGCTAATTGAGCAATCCGTTTCCCAACTAAACGGCTCTTTTCTGTTTTCGTTAACCCTTTTGCTTCTTCTCCTAAGGTTAAGGAAGAGGTTCCTGTAATGGTGATGCCTTTATCATCATCAATCAATTGAGCATAAATGTGGGCATTGCTTCTAAAGACACACAAACGAGGTCTTTCTGAAGTGCCCTGAACCTTCTTCCTCACTCGTCGCTTCCTCCTATATCGTCTGATTAACTTTAAATTCTTTCGTATTGTTTTCCTAAGCATACCTTTTTATTTATTATTTACGTGCAGCCTTACCTTCTTTTCTACGGATATATTCTCCAACGTAGCGGATTCCTTTACCTTTATAAGGTTCAGGAGGTCGCAAAGAACGAATATAAGCGGCTACTTGTCCAACCAATTGCTTATCTATCCCTTTAACAATCACCGTAGGATTCCCCCCTTTTTCATACTTAGTCTCTATTTTAATCTCTGGTGGCGGAACAAACAAAATATTATGGGAAAATCCTAAGAACAAATGCAATCCTAATTTATCTACTTTCGCTCTGTAGCCGATTCCAACCAATTCTAATTGTTTTTCATAACCTTTGGTAACACCAATTAACATGTTTCTTATTAAACTCCAATAAAGTCCTTGTAGGGCTTTATGGCGTTTTTGGTCTGTTGGTCGTTTAACCCAAATTTTACTATCTTCTATTTTCACTTCAATATCGGGGTCTATTTCTTGTTGTAGGGTTCCCAGTGGACCTTTGACAATAACGCAATTACCTTCTTTTTTTACTTCTACTTTTTCAGGGATTTCCAAAGGTTTTTTAGCTAGGCGAGACATGGTTTTATAGAATTAGGGTTTACCAGACGTAACAGATGATTTCTCCGCCGACGCGTTCTTTTCGGGCGCGTTTATCGTGCATAATGCCTTTAGAAGTAGATAGAATCGCTATCCCTAAGCCATTACGAACCTTAGGGATTTCATCTGCCTTGCAGTATTTACGTAATCCCGGTTTACTAATGCGTTTAATCCCTTGGATAATGGGTTCACGGGTTCGGGGATGGTATTTTAGAGCAATCCATATTTCTTTGATATAAGGTTTTTGGGGGTCTGGAGTCACTAC
>WFXK01000215.1 GCA_015490695.1 Bacteroidota bacterium
TATTTTAGGGAGCGCATTAAAGGCGCAAACGTTTTGTTCAGGGGGTTGCCCAGCAAACACGGCGATTCCTGATGGAGGTTGTCCCACTCAAGTAACCTCCACCATCAACGTGTCAGGAGTAGGAACCATTGATAACACCTATGGCTTGGTTCGCGTATGCGTCTATATTACCCATACTTGGCGCGCCGATATAGAACTACAATTAGTCGCTCCCGATGGAACAACCATTCAATTAGCTAATGACAATGGTAGTTCTGGTGATGACTTTGGTGCAGGTTGTACTACAACACAAATGCTTTGTTTTGATATGAATGCTACAAGTTCAATTAGTAATTGGGCAAGTACAGACCCTGCTACAGGAAGCTATGTGCCTTTACAATGTCTTAGTGCCGTAAATAACGGTCAAAACGCTGATGGAACTTGGACCTTGCAAGTTTGCGATGATGCGACGGGCGATGTTGGGCAAATTGAAGGATGGTGCTTAGAATTTGGTCCTAATCCACCGCCGTGCCCCGTTGCTATCAGCTGCCCTACAGGTGATGACTGTGCTTCGGCTTATGCATTAACTCCCCCTTCGGGAATCCTAAACTTTGACATTGGCGCTTGTAACGGCGACTACGATGCCAGCTGTACAAGCGCCTGTGGACAAGATATCGTGTTTCAAATAGATGTACCCGACGGCTATCAACTGAAATGGTGGGTGTCTAATGATAATTTTGATGTCGTAGGTTATACCTATATTAATGGTTGCCCTGGCACAGGAACTGAAATAACCTGCTCTGATAACGATGCTTTTGTCCATAGTTGGTGTAATACAACGGGTACAACCCAAACCGCCTATATCGTCGTAGATGAATGGGGCTCAAGCACTTGCAATGACCCCGGAACAGGACAACTCAACTGGGAATTAACTCCCATAACCACGTCTGCAGATTACTCCTTTACCGCTCCTTTCACTCATAGCAGTACCACTTGCGGTGCAGGAAACGATATTACCGATAATGCTTGTAACACCAGTTACGACGGCGGAGAAGACGTCATCTACGCCATCACCTTCCCCACTGCAGGTACTTATCAAATCACTGTCACCAACACCGATGGCACAAACTATATTGGATGGTTCTTAACCTCTTCTCTGCCCTGTGGCTCTATCTCTTCGTGTATTGCTTATGCTGTCAGCGGTTCAAATAGCGTAGCAGACGGATGTGTCACCATCTCAACCCCAGGAACTTATTACCTTGTTATTGACTATTTCCCATCTCCTACCTGTTCCAACTACGATATCAGTGTTCAGCCAATCTCTGCCGATTTTTCCTTCAATGCACCTTTTACACACAGTAGCACAACTTGTGGTGCAGGAAACGACATTACTAGTAATTCTTGTAATATAACCTATGATGGAGGTGAAGATGTCGTTTATGCTATTACTTTCTCTACTGCAGGGGATTACCGAATTAGCGTAACGAATACAGATGGAACTAACTACATTGGATGGTTTTTAACTTCCAATATGGTCTGCAGTTCCATTTCTTCTTGTATTGCTTACACTATCAGCGACACTACCAATTTAGCAGAACGTTGCGTTACTATTACAACCCCAGGAACTTATTACCTTACTATAGATTATGGTTCATCTGTTACTTGTTCTAATTACGACATTAGTGTTCAACCAATTAGTGGTGTTTCTTCTGCATGTTCTATGAACTATGCTATCACTTCAATCGCTTATCAGGCACCGCCCTTAGGCTATTTGTCGGGCACTTCCCTTAAAGGAACTTTTGACGACCCCGATGATGAATATTCTAATCAATCTGTTCCTCTTCCCTTCTCTTTCTGCTTTGATGGAAACTGGTACGATTCTTTATTAGTAGCCGATAATGGTTATGTGATTTTCCCTGTGCCGTGTAAGAGCGACCATGCACCAATCAACACAGGAGGCGATGCTGTTTTAGGCGGTTTCTCTCCATGGAACCACGATCCTGCTATAACATGGCCCTGTAATAATGTAAATGAGTGCGGTCCCTTCAATACCATAGCACTCCTATGGAGAGATAACCGCCTCAACGGTGAGGGAACCGACAGCACCTCTAACCAAAACTGGGATATCCGTTACTATACCACAGGTACAGCACCGAATAGACGATTCTATATCACTTTCTACGAAATTCCCCACTATGGTAGTCAGTGCCGAGAAAACCCTCAATATAACTTAACAGGCTATATTATGTTGGAAGAAACCTCTTACGCTATAGAAATCCATATTCTTCAAAGTGATACCTGCTTGTCTTGGGATGATGGCTTAGGCATCGTGGGACTCCACTCTATTGATGGACAATTTGCTGCGGTTCCTGCAGGGTATAATAACACTGCTGTGCCAATTAACAATAAAGCATGGCGTTTTACCCCTCCTGCTAATTGCTGCTCTACACCGCTTGCTATCATTGCCAACCTCCACATCCAAGCCTATTGCGAACAAGGGAAAACCTACCTTAATATCTCCCCCACACAATCCCCATCCGATAACTATTGGATAGAATTGCAATCTAATGCTTACACAAAAACCTTCTCCTTGCATAATACTAAAACATTGCTTTGGGAAGGGGATTTCCCTATCAACGCAACGATATATACCCCACAAGGAGAACAATGGAACACTATCATTGAAAAACCCAATTGTGCGCAATCTAAACCTATTGTGGTTATAAAAAATCAACAACTTTATATACAACTTTTCAACACTAAAGGGTTATTACGTTTTTATGACCTTGCTGGTAAACAAATCGCTGAATACTCCTTAGATGCCTATGAAAATATTGTGGCTATTCCTTCAGTAGTTTCTCCTTTGCAAATTGTTTTGTTACTTAACGACGGTAGTCAATATCACTATATCTTAATGCGTTATGGTAATGACTGGCGTTTAGGAACTTATTGAGGGAAATACACCTTAGTGCTACCCCCATCTGCACTCGTTTCCAAGCGAAGATGGGGGTAGTTTTTTTGAATAAAGGTATGAATTGCTTTTTTCAATGCACCTGTTCCTTTTCCGTGAACGATGATGGCATAAGGTGGAGGCTGAATCAATAAACGATTAAGCCATTGGTCTATGGCTTGAAGCGCCTCTTCAACTCGTAAACCCCGAACATCTATTTCAATAGACGGTGCATTATAAGTAATCTTTGGAGAACTCTTAAGCGGCTGCGCTACCTTCTTTAACCGCTCAGGACGATAAGGTAAACGCATATTCCCTATTTGAACAATCACCTTGTCTTTTTCTACAGCCACTACTTCTCCAATACGTTGTTCCACTTGAACTTTATCCCCTACAGAAAACTCCACTGCAGTCTTTGAAGCCATCGGGGATTGAAAATGCTGCTCTAATAGCAAATGACTTTCTTTAATAACCTTGTCAGGTTTCCCTTGTTGTTTTTTGTAAGTTTCGTACAATTTCATTAGTTCTTTTTGAAATGCTTTTAGTTGCTCTTTGGCTTCGTGTCGTTGCTGTTGTAGGAAACGTTTTCGTTGTTCCTCAAGGCGTTTTTGTTGTTGTTGCAATCGCTCTTCTTTTTGTATTAAATGCTTTTCTTTTTCTTTGAGTCGTTGTAAAAGGGACTCTATTGTATTCCATCGGGGGTCTATCCACTGCTGGGCATAAGAGAGTACTTGGGGTGGGGTATTAAGTCTGCGAGCCAACTCAAAAGCATAGCTGTTGCCGGGCACCCCTACAACCGCCTGAAACGTAGGACGCATCCGTTTAATATCAAATTGCAATCCTACATTCAAGAAGGGTGGTTGTTCCCCTAATTGTTTTAATACTGCAAAGTGCGTTGTTGTTGCTCCCCATGCCCCCTTCTCTGCAAAATAGTGCAAATACCCTGCTGCTAAGGCTGCACCAAATTCCGGCGCCGTACCCCGACCTATTTCATCTATAATAAAAAAACTATCCTTGTCTAAATCGCTGCATAAACTATTCAAATACTTTAAATGGGCACTAAAACTACTTAAGTTCTCTGAAACCATTTGTTGGTCGCCAATCCATACAAAAAGTTTTTTAAATATTGGAAAAGCGCTTCCTTTGTCAACAGGCACAGGGATTCCACTTTGATAAAGCAATTGACATAATACAATGCATTTCATCGCCATGGATTTCCCCCCTGCATTCGGACCACTAAAGATTAAAATAGGACGCTTAGAAGAAATGGTTAAAGATAAAGGCACAATCTTTTCTTTGGGCAGATATAATAAAAGTTCTGGGTTATAAGCATTACGCAGGTTAAGCACATTACCTTGCTGGGGTACAATTGCATCAAAACGTTTTGCCCATTGATACTTTGCATAAGCAAACTCTATTTGCAGCTGCAATGCATAAGCATACCAAAGCAAACGTTTAAATTTTCTTAAATAGTGCGTTAACACATTGAGTTGACGATGTAAAAATTGCCAATATTGATTATCTAAGTATTGGAGTCGGTTTTGAAGGGGGACAGTACTTAAGGGTTCAAAGTAGAGGGTTTGTCCGCTTCGGGAAATACCATGTAAAATCCCTTTGAAATGGGTTTTATGGGTGGCATCTATAGGGATGACCAAACGATTATTGCGAACACTCCATTGGGTTGCCGTGGTTAAACCCTGTTTTTGCGCTTTTTCTAAAATGGCTGCCATGCGCTCATGGAGCTGCAAAGTAACCTCATGAATAGCTTTAGAAAGTTTTTCTAATTGCTCTAAAATATGGGGTTGCCATTGTCCTTCATCGGTAAAATAATGAGAAAAAACCTTTTGTAGGCGTTCTAATAACAAAACAGGCTGAACTAAACGCCAAAACGCTGGAAAAGTAGTAGGATGTCTTCTAATTCTCTTTGCAAAAGCAAGCAAGTCCTTAAGCCAAAAAAAACAAGCAACCGCAGTAGATTTATCCAAATAAAGTTTTTTACCACTTAGTACTTTATGGATTGGAGCAAAGTGCTCTAAGTAAGGTAGACGTCCCCATCCTTTTTCTATCCAATAATGCACTTCTTTGTAAAGCGCATAGTGCTTTTGAATGAGGTTGAAGTCTGTTAAAACTTTTTTTTCGCGAAAGATTTTTTTCGCTTCTTTCGTTCTGCATAAAGCAGCAATGTAGTCTTTTACTGCTTCAAAACCGCAGTCTTTTAGGCTACTTTCGGGATAGTAGTTTAATCCCATGCATTACCCAGATAAACGCCGATATAGGGACCGACGAAAATTTGTTTATCCTTAGGGGTTGCTAATAGGGGTAGGGGTTCTACGAAAGCATCTATGTGAACGCCTAATTTAATAGCCGTGATAAAATAGCCGTAGGAGCGGATATGAAGATAGGAGAAAAGATTTAAGCGAGTACCGAGGGTTAACCGGGTCCGATGAATCCCGTAGAAAAAGTTCGCTTCGCCAATGATGTCTTCGTAACGATATTTATTAGGGTCAAAGATGACGGTTTCGGGCACGGCTTGAGTTCTGGAAATAGGACGAGCAACTTCTATATAATAAGGTTTAATTAAAGTAAGGCTTGGTCCCAAGGT
>WFXK01000216.1 GCA_015490695.1 Bacteroidota bacterium
GGCACAAAGACCCTAACATTGCAGCACTAATGGCAAATACCCTGTTAGCCTACGCAGATTCCTTTGTAGAACAACAAGCCCAAAGAGAAACCTATCTGAGCGAAATTAGAAAAAACTTAAAAAAAATAGATAAACAAGTACGAGAAATCCGGGATTCTATAGCCAAATTACGTCTTAAACTGGGTATTTATGACTTGCGAGAACTTAGTGAAATTGCATCCAAACCTATAGTAGAACGTATGCAAAAAGATCCAAACTTTCATAAATATTATGACTATATCCTTGCTATGCAAGAAAGACTTAAATACCTTCAAGCAGAATACACAGAATGGTTAAGTAACTTAATTTTTTTAGAACAACTATATGAAACCTACCCATCACTACTCATTGTACTATCCAAAGCTTACCCCAGTTATGCTCAAAAACGTCCTAAGCGTAGCATTATTGTACTACTCATCACTCTAGGAGCCTTTACATTAATATCTGCCTACATTATTTTACTATGCCCCTATCCCGACGCTACGCAAGACAAATCCCCCTAATTGGCACTGATGGTCAAAAACAACTACAACAAAGTAAAGTATTGGTTATTGGTGCTGGGGGGTTAGGCTGTGCTGTCATTGCCGCCTTAAGTGGTGCAGGCATAGGGCATATCACTTTAATAGACCCCGATAAAATCACCTTTACAAACCTCCACCGCCAGCCCCTCTATACCCCAAACACCATTGGAAAATACAAAGTGGAAATCGCTAAACAATGGATTGAAACCTTTAATCCAGAAATCCAAGTCAAAGCCCTACCCATTGCTTTACAACCCGATAACGCTATAGAGCTTTTCCAATCTCACGATGTTATCATAGACTGTACAGACCAAATTGCTGTCCGCTATTGGATAAACGATGCTGCAATCCTTTGTAATAAACCATGGGTCTACGGTGCGCTATATCGCCATCAAGGGCAAGTTGCCGTATTTAACTACCAAGGTAGCGCTACCTACCGCTGTTTATTTCCTGAACCTCCAGAAAACTTACCCGATTGCAATACCCTTGGCGTTCTACCAACCTTACCCGCCATCATCGGAGCAATGCAAGCCCAAGAAACGATTAAATTGCTATTAAACCTCCCTAATCTCCTAATAAATCAACTGCTCATCTATGATAGTTTACAACAAGAGTGGAAAAAAATCACCATCCAACCTAATTACCAACTAATTCAACAAATCCAACAACAGAAAAAAATCTATAACGAGCATATACCAACCTGTACAATAACAGCTATTACAAAAACAGAATTATTTGAAGGCATCGCACAACAACGTTTCCAGATTTGGGATTTAAGAGCACAATGGGAAATTCAAGAAACACCTTCGTATGAAGATTGGCATTTTGTTGCTCCTCATGAAGTGATACAACGATTAAAAAAACTTCACCCCTACGACAAACCTATTGTTTTTGTATGTGCTCAAGGGGCTCGTAGCAAAGCCATCGCACTACAACTACAATCACAAAGTCCTGTACCTTTATATTATCTAAATGAACCTTTGGATTAAGTTTATTGCTATCAAGATACTTGCATGGTTTGTTTCTTTATGGGTTCTTTATCATTACCCGAATAAGCTTTCTGATACCTTTCATTATTATCAAGGGGCAAAAGCCATTGCTGAAGCCTGGAACAGGTATCCTCAGTGGCGTCATCTACTTATACGATGGACATGGCAAACTTTTCCTAACTATCCTAAGGAACTACTGCCAGTAGTTCAAAAAAGCGACCTCTACGGCGACGCCCTGTACCAACGTACCAAATACCGATACCAACTCTTATTAGCACCTATTGCTACAATCGCTTTTCAATCCTTCTGGCTATTTGCTTTTTGGGTGTTTCTGCTATCTCTAATACTATGGTACCCTGTCATCAATACCTTAACACACAAAACCCTTCTATTCCCCTTAATAGAACCCATCGCATTGCTATGGTCCTCAATACCGCTAAAAGAACTGCTATTATTTCCTTTAGTTACTTGGATTTTTCTGCAATGGCTGTATAACGAACTCACCTTATGGCAATGGCTAAAAGGATTTTTTATCCTTTTTCTTACAGCTTCATTAAAACCCCCTGTCGGATTGCTGTTACTTCTTTGTTGGATTAGTTATGGCATGAGTACTTTTTTCACCCCTGCTAAACAATGGCTTGTCATCCTCCTTACTATTGTTTTAGTAATGCTTTCTTACCCCTATTGGCAATTCGTCCACGAGTACGTCCATTACTATTATCTTTATAGCTATGAGCTCAAACCTCAAACGCAACGCTATTGGTTAGGAAACTACGAACCTACTTTCCAAGGGTTATTAACCCTGTCTCCTAAAGCCTTTTTAATAGGACTATGCTACCCACTACCATGGAAGGTCCACGGCGTTTTAAAAGTAATGGCAATCCTTCAGAATATAGAATGCCTTTTGCTGTTAGTTTGCTGTGGTTATTTGTTTTGCCACTTCAAAAAAGCACTCCGAGAACTATGGTATCATCCTTCATGGGGATGGTTAATGCTGTTTAGCGTTGTTTATATAACGCTTAGCGGCATGAGTGCTGCCAGCTATGGTACTTTACTCCGATATAAGCTCTTTGGATACATCGGTATATTATTGCTGTTTACTTATTGGTGTGTGAAAACAAACGATTCCGAATCCAAAGATTCCACTGCCCCTGCAATAAAGCATAAAAACGTTTAGGAAGTTTTTTATTTAAAAGTTGCTTTACCCAGCGCTTTTGCTGGTAGCTCCATAAATAGCAAGTGGTATCTCCATGAATCTCCCAGGCAATGGTGTCGTTAAGGTACAAATAATGCCCACTGCCTCTGTAGATAAGCACTTCATGGTTAGCAGTGGAGTCTAACAAAGAAGCATTTAGAGCCGTATAGTTACCCTGCCACCCTAAGAAATGCAATATGGTTGGGGTAAGTGCTGTGTGGCTCCCCACATGCCAACAAACCCCTGGAGCAATGTATTTAGGACAATACAACAACAAAGGCACTCTACTGTGTTGAAAAACATCTCTTAGAGGAACATCCCAATTAACGTAAGTGTGATCTGCTGTGATAACGAATAGCGTTCTTTCCCATCTTTTAGAAGTATCTTGTGCAATCCAAGAAAAAAATTGTCGTAAAGCCCAA
>WFXK01000217.1 GCA_015490695.1 Bacteroidota bacterium
GCTTTTCAAGGTTTGTTGCTGCGACAAGGATGCTAAGAAAAGCGATTGTAGAATCAAGGCGTTGTTTCGTTCCATGCGAGCGATTTCTGCTTGTAATAGCGCTTCTGCTTCACTTTCTTTTGCTGCTTTTTCTGCTGCTACGGCTAATCTCCTTTGGTTCTCTGCAATAATCCGCTGATTCTCAGCAATCTTTCTTTGGTATTCCGCTAATCTTCGTTCGTTTTCAGCAATCTTTTGTTGAATAATTGCATTAAGTCGCTCTGCTTCTGCTTTTCTTCGTTGGTTTTCCGCAATAAGTCGTTGTTGTTCTGCTAAGAGCCTTGCTCTTTCTGCTTTAAGTCGTTGGTTTTCCGCTTCCCGAGCATGCATCTCTGCTAAAAGCCGCTGCTGCTCTGCAATCCTTGCTTGTTGTAAAGCAATTTGTTTTTGTCTTAACGCCTCATTCCTTTGTTGCCAAGCAAAAAACGCTGTGATTAACGATAAAAGCAATAGAAAAGAAATCAATCCCAAAAGCAATAATAGCAAGCGTCTTTTCCGTTCTATCTGCTTACGGCTCTCCTCTAAGAACTCAATGGCATCTTCTAAATAATACTCCGCTTGCTCTAAGGGGTCAATTTCTGGGTCTAACTCTTTCGGGTCTAAGTACCTTAAAATCCATGCAGGTGTAGGCTGCTGCTCCTCAAACCAATCATTAAAATACGTATAAGGACCGATAGATAACAAATACTCAGGCGACTTTTCACTATCTAACCAATTATCCAACTGAACTCTAAACTCTTGAAAGATTTGAGCACTTTTATACTCTTCTTGTGCCCACTCCCCTAAAAGTTCCCAGTTCCTTATTAACGCCTCGTGCGTAATATCCAAAACCGTAGAAGGGGGTAAAATCTCTTCACTATCACTTAAAAATGGTTGTAAAAATGTATTTCCCTCTTCTCTAAAACAATTTAACACCTTACAAACCTTCTCATGGTCTATGTCTTCCCTTCCAATAATTTGTGTAATTTCCTCTAAGGTTGCTCTGTTGCGAACAGCTCGGTTCTCATCAATTTTCGTCAACGCAATAAAGGCTTGTTGAACAATGAATTTTGCATCTTCTGGGTCTATTTCCTCCCCATAACGACTTTGATAATAATGAGCTGCTGTTTCATACAACTCATTAGCATGCCGATTTAAAACATTTCTTAATTTGGGTCTATCATAAAGGGCTTTTTTATACTCAGGCAATTGTTCAAACCATTGTTGGAATAGGATTCTATCTTCTTTTGGCAGCCGATTTGGGGAGAGTCCGCCGACTTTTGCATAGTGAATTAAATCCATAGCGCTGCCTTCGGCTTTTGCCAAAGACCAGATTTGATGAAGCGCATGCTGTAGCACCGGTAATTGGTCTGTTCCATCCCCTGCATCATTCAATAACCGTTGAACTAAACGCATCTCTATCTCATCCCCGTTAAAAATAGCAGGTTCTTCAATCACTTGTTGAATTTCTTCTCTTTTTAATCGGGGGATGAAATAGCTGCTATGACCAATCATTTCTGCAAGTCCACGAAAAGCAACACATTGACCAATATAGTCCGAACGCATAGTAAAGACCACGTAGATGGGTAAACCCTCCTGTTGAGCAATCTTTATCGTTTCTAATAACACATTCACTGTGATTTGTGCTAAAGGCGAAGCTACACCATCCCGGAAATTCTCTTTGTTGGTAAAGAACTCCTCAAACTGGTCTACTAAAATCAACAAATTTGCTGCTCGTTTAAGCATTTGTTTTCGCTGCTGCTCATCGGCATTCAAATAAGCTTCACTGGTGACATCACAATAAAATTCCGACTTTTTATAAAGCTCTACTAATGCGGAGAACCCATAACTTAATTGATTCATGACTTCATCTACATCGCCTAAGTGGAGTTTTTCTGTTAGGGTTTTTGCTAAATTATAAAGGGGTGCTCGTTCGGGTTTCATGTCGGCAACAATCCAATTACTATACATAGAAGGTAAGAACCCTGCTTTAATGCTGGGAATCACGCCTGCATAAATCAATGAAGATTTTCCATCGCCTGAAGCACCCGTTACCATCACAAAGCGTTTCTCTTGTAAAATCTTCAAAATCGCATCTATGTGCTCATCTCTTCCACGGAAGAAAATCGCTTCTTCTTCTTTGAACGGACGCAATCCTGTATAAGGACAAAAAGTCTCTGTTGTAATCGGTTCTCCTTTTTGAACCTTTTCCATGTACTTTGTAATGGTTTCCAACACCGATTCGTGAGGCACAATTTCTAATTTAAGCATAGGGGCTTTGAAGCGGATGAAGCGATTGCGTGCAGGAGTATCCTCCCCAATCAATAAAAAGGCTGTTTGGGCACTTGCTCCCTTGACATACTTCCAAATCAATTGTGTAAACGCAACTGCCCACTCCGATGCTTCTTTAAAATAAATGACCGCTAACTTGCTTTTACGAATCAATTTTGCTGCTTCTTCGCGGTAATCTACTCCCCCCTGCGGCTCAATCGTTAATGTTTGTGCATTATAGCGCTCTATGAGTCGCTCCCCTATTTCATAGCTGGACGACGCATCTATAATATTAGATATAAAGGTAAGGGCATACTCTTTTTTTAATACTTCTTCTTCCTCCTTACGAGCGGCTAAATAAGAACGAATATCTTCTATAAGTTGCGTTGGGTTCTCTGTAGCAGTAAAATAAATAGCTCTGGATAAAGTATTTTGGATTTCTGTAATGAATTCTTGTTGTTCGCCCTGGAGGAAACGCACAGGTACAGCCCAAACAAACCGAAAAAACTTCCCTTTGCTTTGTTTCGCTTTTTGACTTGCTAAAGCATACTGATATTGATTCAACGTCGCTCCTGCTTCAAACTCTTCTCCGTACTCTCCTCCAAGCAGATGTAAAGAAAAGTCTGCTTCTTCTATAGCTTTTTGAATTTGTTCCTTTAAGGCTTCTTTATCTTTTGGTGGTTCATCGCCTTCTGGCAATACTTTAATACCGGATTTGCGTAACATCTCTGCGATACGTTTACGCTCTTCGGCTATATCGCTTGTGGTCCAGGCTAAAAAGACCACTGAAGGCCCCTCTACTGAGGTCTGCGATTGCTGTGCGGCTACCCGTGCTTGTCTTTGCATACCCTACCCTTATTTTAACTCCGCTAAAAAAAGCTTTTATCTCTAACCTCGCAAGTGCAATTTCCCCAAATGTTGATAAACTTACTTTCTCGTCTTGCTATCCATCACAATTGTAACAGGGCCATCATTGCATAAATAAACCTGCATATAGCTTTGAAACACCCCCGTAGCAATAGGACGATTTAAATGCTTTTCTAAACATTTTACAAAATACTGATACAGCTGCTGTGCTTTTTCAGGTTCTGCCGCCTCAGTAAACGAAGGACGATTTCCTTTTTTATACGCTGCTAATAAAGTAAACTGCGAAACTACCAACACCTCTCCGCCAATAGCAATAACAGACCGATTCATTTTTCCTTCTTCATCAGAAAAAATCCTTAAATGCGCGATTTTTTTCGCTAGCCACTCCGCATCCTCTTCAGTATCTTCCTTAGAAACTCCCAAAAGAATAAGCAAACCTTTCCCGATTGCTGCTACGGTGCTGCTTTCTACTTCTACTTTTGCCTCTTTCACCCGTTGAATAACCGCTTTCATACTAATGCCTTCCCTTGCAATTCGTAAAAAATATTGACATACGTGTTATAGCGAGTATGGGCTATGAAATTACTTGCTACGGCATTTAACACAGCACAATCAGGTTCATTGATGTGGGTACAGTCGTTATAGCGGCATTGCCGCGCAAAAGAACGCATCTCTGGAAAATATTGTGCCAACTCCAAAGGACTTACATCCACAAGCGTAAAATCTTGAAATCCAGGAGCATCTATCACACTTCCCCCTACACTTAAATGATACATTGCCGCATAAGTAGTTGTATGACGCCCTTTTTCGGTATGTTTTGCCAAAGGCTGCGTACGAATATTCAAAGAAGGGTCTACCAAATTCACAAAAGAAGACTTCCCTGCCCCAGAAACCCCCGCAAGAAAAGAAACTTTATCCTTCAACAACGAAAGCGCAAGGGAACGATACGACTTATCTATCGCAGAAAACGCATGGACCGTATAACCAATACTGGAATAAATCCGCAAATAATCATTTAATTTTTTCTGCAAACGCTCTGTCTTTAACAAATCCACTTTATTAAATAAAATCACCAACGGAATACCATAAGCTTCACACATGACTGTAAACTTATCAATGTAAGTTAAAGGCGTAAAAGGTTTTTTGATGGTTGCAACCAAGATAGCTTGGTCTACGTTTGCTGCCATGACCTGAATAGCCCCTCTGCGATGCACGGAGCGTCTTGCAATATAGTTTCGCCGTGGTAATCGTTTTTCTATCACACAATTTTGTTCATCAACACATTGAAAAAGGACCTTATCTCCCACAGCAACAGGATTATTATACTGCTCTTCGTATTCTAATCGTAGCTTTCCTCGCAAAGTAGCCCGATAGCGCCGTCGCTCTTGGTCTTCTACTAAATAGAACTTACCAAAAGCGCTAACAATCAACCCTTCTTTAAGACTCACGTTGTAATTGTCGCGCAATTACCAATCGTTGAATCTCAGAAGTTCCCTCACCGATAGTACATAATTTGGCATCTCTTAGATACTTTTCTACAGGATAGTCTTTAATGTAGCCATATCCCCCTAAGATTTGCACCGCTTCTAAAGCAACTTGCACAGCAACTTCTGAAGCAAATAGTTTCGCCATAGCAGAGTATTTTGTAACAGGTAAACCTTTGTTTTTTCTATCTGCAGCTTCATGGGTTAATAATTCTGCGGCTTGAATCGCTGTTGCCATCTCAGCTAATTTAAATTGAATGGCTTGGAAGTCAAAAATAGGTCTATCAAACTGCCGACGTTGCATTGCATAACGAAGGGCATAAAAGAAAGCGCCTTTAGCGATTCCCAATCCTAAGGCAGCAATAGAGATTCTTCCTCCATCCAATACTTTCATTGCTTGACGGAAGCCTTCACCTACTGCGCCAATACGTTGGGAATCTGGTACACGTACCTCTTCAAAAATCACTTCTGTAGTTTCTGAAGCACGCATTCCTAATTTATCTTCTTTTTTCCCTGCTTTTAATCCTGGCGTACCTTGCTCTACGATGAAAGCTGTAGCGTTTCTCCTTTGTCGTCGTTCACCTGTGCGACAAATAACCACAATCACATCTCCACTTTTACCATGGGTGATAAAACGTTTCGTACCGTTAATAACCCAATAATTACCATCTTTGACAGCGACCGTATCCATGTTTGCTGCATCCGAGCCCGTCCCTGGTTCTGTTAAAGCCCAAGCTCCTATCCATTCTCCTGAAGCTAACTTCGGTAAATACTTCCGTTTTTGCTCCTCAGAACCGAACTCTAAAATATGTCCTGTACATAATGAATTATGGGCTGCGACCGATAAGGCTATTGCGCCACAAAACTGAGCGATTTCACTAACAACGGTCACATATTCATGGTATCCTAAGCCGCTTCCACCATATTCTTCTGGAACTAAAACGCCCATGAAACCGAGTTCACCTAAGGAACGAAAAACTTCCCGTGGGAAATACTGGGTCTCATCCCATTGACGTACCTTTTCTGGAGGCAAATGTTCCTTACCCCATCGGCGAATAATCTGCGCAATCTCCCGCTGCAGCTCTGTCGGTTGGAAATCCACCACTTCTTCCTTTTTGAAAGCCTCACAAACATAAAAGAATTTTTCAAAGGTTTCAAAACCTCCTTTCACCATAACCTTATAAAATTCCTCATAAGGCTTGGAAAATAAGGAAGCATTTTTAACTTTGCAGGGCGTTTTAAGTCCACTTAATAACCTAACTACGAGGACTATGAAAACCCGTTTGATAACTCTCGTCCTTGGAAGCGCAATAGCATTGTATAGCTGTAAAACCTTTGAAGGAGCACAAGTAAACGTAACTCCCAATCCCTTAGAAGTACATGCCGATTCTGTCCAATTCAAAGTAACTGCCTCCATTCCCCCCAAAGCGGGATTTAAAAAGGGAGGAAAATATTACGGACGCTTAGTCATAAAAGGTGAAGGTGGGGAATTTGAAGTCGGTCGCGTAACGATCGCTTACGAACAATTCCCTGACATCAAAAAACAAGGCGCAAAAACCTCTTATGAAGGTAAAGTCCTTTACCAAGAAGGGATGAACGGCGGAACCCTAACCGCCATCAACCGCTACGAACGTAAAAAGAAAAAGATTGACCTGCCAGAACTGCCCTTAGCACCCTGCTGCATCACCACCTCCTTACTTGTAGATCCTACAGACCAAGTTATCTAC
>WFXK01000218.1 GCA_015490695.1 Bacteroidota bacterium
ACCATTCCTTTTCTCCACAACAAAAAGGGAAACCCTATGCCCATGCCTCTTTCCTACTTTATCGCGACATCCATTGGTTTATCATGTGGAACCACGAATTTGTAGGCACAGAATACAATGCGGAAGTTGGCTTTGTTCCTCGCCTATTCCGCTATAATGCCAAAACAGGAGAAACCATTCGCTATGGTTATTGGCGCTTAGAACCCCGTATAGGATACCTATTCTACCCCAAAAGCCAATGGATTAACAACTTTGGTCCCTATCTGTACTTAGACCAATACCATGGTGAACGAGGCAACTTAACCGATAGACGTGTAGAAGCCTCTTTAAGAATCAATTTCATGAATAGCGCTGAAATGCGATGGGCTTATAATTGGCAGTTCACCCAATTACTCTTCCCTACAAACATCACTCGGCAAATGAAAGATACATTGCTTCCCCCAGGTAATTACTTCTATCAATATGCTGCATGGCGCTTTAATAGCAACCAGCGAAAACCTTGGTACTTCAAAACCGAAATCCAATACGGCACCTTTTACGTCGGTAACAAATGGACTCTAAATAATGAATTTTATATCCGCTTTCAACCTTATGGACGAGCAGGCGTCGTATTCCGCTACGACGCTATTAAATTCCCCCAACCTTTTGAAAGCGCCTATTTAACCCAGTTAGGCATAGATATAGAAATCACCTTCACAACCACCCTGTACTGGAACCATTACTTCCAATACGTAACCCAACTGAACTTCATCAGCTACTATAGCCGCATCCAATGGCGCTTTAAACCTATGTCAGACCTCTTTTTAGTCTACGTGGATAACTACTACGCCTCTCCTTTTGCTATTTATAGACGTGCCATCATCCTTAAATTGGTCTATTGGATTCAAGGATAAAATCTACAAATTCTTTAGTTCATTCAAAATGCTTTCTACGGCTTTTTTAGCGTCGTTAAACAACATTCGTGTATTTTCTTTATAAAACAGCGGATTTTCTATTCCTGCGTATCCTTTGCCCATACCTCGTTTTATAACAATCACTTGTTTTGCTTTATCTACTTCAATGATGGGCATTCCATAAATGGGGCTTGAGGGGTCTTCCTTAGCAGAAGGGTTCACTACATCATTTGCACCAATCACAACAGCAACGTCGGTCTGAGGCATTAGTTCATTCGCTTGTTCCATTTCAATAAGTAATTCATAAGGCACGTCAGCCTCTGCTAAAAGCACATTCATGTGTCCAGGCATTCTACCAGCAACAGGATGAATCGCATAATACACTTCTACGCCTCGTTCCCTTAGTTGTTTTTCTAATTCATGAATACGATGTTGTGCTTGTGCCCTTGCCATACCATACCCAGGTACAATAATCACCCGATTGGCATACGCTAATAAAATCGCTGCATCAGAAGGATCAATCGTCTTTACACTCCCTTCTATTGTCTTCCCTTTCGCTGCAACTAAAGCACCCGTAATCACATTCCACAAAGAGCGATTCATCGCTTGACACATCAAAACTGTTAAAATCGTCCCTGAAGAACCTACTAAAATCCCTCCTGTAATCATTGCCCAATTATCATAAAGGAATCCTGTAAGCATTGTCGTAACCCCCGTAAACGCATTTAATAACGAAATCGCCACAGGCATATCACCTCCACCTATGGGCATTACGAAACTGATTCCATAATAAAGTCCGATGAGCGTAAGCGGTAAAATGTGCCAAACTCCCCATTGGTCTGAACCGTACACTAAAACAAACATGTAAACTATATAACCTGCTAACAAAGCCACATTGATTATCTGTTGGTACTTAGATACCCAATCTTTTCTTAGTTTCCCACTTAGTTTCCCATAGGCAACCATGCTACCTGTAAAAGCTGTTGCACCAACAAACAAATTAGAAAGCGTTAAAAGCATATAGCCTTCTAAGTTCCCAGTTTGTTTTTGCAGAAGTACTTTCAATTGTTCAAGGAATTGAGCGACATCGTGTTCTTGGGGCAGAGTAACTTGCAGATAGCTCGCAATAGAGATGAGCATAGCGCTTGCGCCGCCGAAGCCGTTGAACACTGAAACCATTTCAGGCATTTGGGTCATTTCAACCCGCATCGCCATGTGATAACCTATCCATGCTCCTAAAGCCAATCCGATGATTAACCAATACCATTGATGCGCTATGCCAAAACCGCCGTCATAAAAGAATAGGGTTGCTAAAACCGCTAAGGCTGCACCGATGATGCCGATACGATTCCCCCGCGCTGCCGTGCGCGGATGGCTCATAAACTTCAAACCGAAAATAAAGAAAAACGTCGCTACTAAATAACTTAGAAAAAGAAAATGCTTTATCATTTTCGCTTAAACATTTCCAACATTCGTTGCGTCACAGCAAAACCACCAACCACGTTAATCGTCCCTAATATCAAACCGATAAAACCTATGAACAACTGCAAATAATTATCCGAAGGGGTTTCTTTAATGAGCACAATAGCACCGATGACAACCAACCCACTTAAAGCATTAGCTAAGGACATCAAAGGCGTATGCAAAACACTGGAAACTCCTCTTACTACTTCCACGCCTAAGAAAGTGGCAAATCCGAAAAGATACAGCATTAAAAGATGCTCACTAATCCATTGCAAAACCGTTTCTATCCACTCCATACTTTATAGCGGTTTATGAGGTTTCTTCTTGAGCGGGTGCGGGCAACTTTCCTTCTTCGTATAACCGCTGTAATACTTCAGCCTCTATCGCCTGCAGTAATTCAGGATTATCTTTTAGCAATTGCCTTAATTTTTCTTGCCCTTGTGCCAATCCTTTATCTTTATAACGGTACCACGAGCCGGAACGTTTAATCACACCGTACTCTTCTGCTAAAGCAATAATTTCCATTTCTTTTGAAA
>WFXK01000219.1 GCA_015490695.1 Bacteroidota bacterium
CCTTATTAGCTTTACAACAACTTGCCTATTGGCATAGAAAACAATTAAATCCCAAAATGATTGCTATCAGTGGCTCTAATGGTAAAACCACCACCAAAGAACTCTGCTATCATCTTTTAAAACCCCATTACAGCGTATTAGCAAGTCCCAAAAACTGGAATAACCTCATTGGACTTCCCTTAACGCTATTACAATTGCGTTCTCATCATGCTATTGCGGTTGTAGAGTTAGGGGATAATCAGCCCGGAGAACTTTATTACCTTGCCCACATCGCAGACCCCGACATCGGGCTTATTACCAATATTGGCTTAGACCATATTGGCAACTACGGCACTATTGAAAAAAACTTTGAAGCAAAGTACCAACTACTTTACTATGTACGACAAAAACAAGGTATTTGTATCTATCCCCACGAAAATGCTTATTTAAGAGAGCGACTTCACTCCTATGCTAACACCATCACATTTGGCATTGCACAAGGCAATGTACAAATATTTCCATTAAAAAATGGTTATTTTTTATGGCATCACATAAAAAAACAACAAAGTGGTTGTAGCAAAACTCATTTACCGGGAACTTATAACCTATGCAACATTGCTGCAAGTATCGCTGTTGCTTTACAATTAGCGGTTCCTTCTTGGAGTATTCATTCCTCCCTTGCCACGTTTCAACCTGTTGCTAATCGGGGACAATGGATAAAGAAAGGGCAATGGAAGATTTTATTAGATGCTTATAATGCGAATCCTTCTTCTATGGAAGTGGTTTTAAAAGCGTTTTCAGAGCAATCACCTCCGTTGGGAGTTATCTTAGGGGCAATGGAAGAACTGGGCAGCTTTTCTTCCTATTATCATGAGCAATTAGCCAAGCAATTGCAAAAACTGCCATTATCGTTCGCTGTGCTGATTGGAGAACCTATGGAAGTAACGGCACAGAAGTTAAAAAAGCATTTAAAAGAAGTTTACTACTTTAGCGACACCCCTGATTTTATAGCGGCGCTACAGCAAGGCGCTTTATCATTAACACCTGCGACGCTTTTAATCAAAGGGTCTCGTAAGTATGCTTTGGAAAAGGTGGTAGAAGTGCTTTGAAGCTATTCAGAAAAAGATTTTTTTTATCTAAGTTTGAAGCCCCAAACGTTCATGGTATGCGGTTAACGATTATAATGGCGTGTGTGTTGGGTGCTTTTGCCCAACATGCTTTTGTAATGGCGCAAAAACCCATGCCGCTCAACTCCTTAGAGCGAGAACGATGGTATTACTCCTTAGAAGAAGCCCTACAAAACCCCGATAAAGTCTATAAACTCTCCTTAGCCAATAGAAAACTAAAAAAATTCCCTATGGAAATCCTCGCTCTAAAAAACTTACAAATCCTAAACTTGAGTGGAAATCAAATTGACTCTATTCCTGAACAGATAAGTGAGTTAAAGGTACTACAAATTTTAAATCTTCACGATAATCGTATTCGTGCTCTTCCCCCAACAATTGGACAATTAAAACATCTAAAACGACTTTACTTAGCGAAAAATCGTATTGTATACTTCCCACCAGAGATTTGTTCTTTAAGAAACAACTTGCGCTATTTAGATATTTCTAACAACCACCTATCCACCTTTGAGATAGAATACATAGAAAATTGTTTACCTTACACAATGATTTATTATTGATGCGGATTGACGTTTTATCGGCAGTCCCTTTTGTAATGGAATCTTATTTAAAACATAGCATTTTAGCAAAAGCGCAGGAGAAAGGGGTCGTAACGATTAAGGTTCATGACTTACGAGATTTTGCAACGGATAAACACCGTCAAATTGATGATTATCCTTATGGAGGTGGTGGAGGGATGGTACTAAAGCCTGAACCGATTGGCAACGCTATTGAAAGCCTCAGTAAAGAACGCACTTATGATGAAATCATTTATCTTACTCCTGACGGGGAAGTATTTAATCAGGCGATTGCCAATGCATTGTCGTTAAAAAAAAATTTACTTTTTCTTGCGGGGCATTATAAAGGGGTAGATGAGCGAGTACGCCAACTTTATATCACAAAAGAGCTTTCTATTGGGGATTACGTGCTAACGGGAGGGGAATTAGCAGCATTAGTTGTCATAGATGCGATTGTACGGTTAATTCCTGGGGCGGTAGGAGACAGCAGCGCCATCTTAGAAGATAGTTTTCAAGATGGTTTATTAGCACCGCCTGTTTACACACGTCCTGTAGTATATAAAGGGTTAGAAGTTCCTGAGGTTTTACGTTCGGGGAATGCCAAGGCGATTCAGGAGTGGCGTTTGAAGATGGCTTTAGAAAAGACCAGGAAGCGCCGTCCCGATTTATTCAAACGTTATTTACAGCGTTAGTGGGCTGTGCTGGATTCGAACCAGCGACCTCTGCCGTGTGAAGGCAGCGCTCTAAACCCCTGAGCTAACAGCCCAACACCACCGCAAAAATAAGAAACTCTCCAAAACATGGCATAGTTCAAAAAAAGCTATAATTTTGTACGCAACCTACTGATAAGTATTTTTACTTAGAGAAAATCAAAAAGAACTATGGGACTCTTAGATTTCATGAAGAAAGGCAGTGAGGAGAATCGGGAGCAAGGAGGGAAAACGCTATTAGTCCTGCAATGGAGCTTCTTAGAACGCGCCTCCAAAGGCTTTTCTTTCCTGCAAAACTACCCTAAGGAACATACCACTATTTGGGTATTTAGTAACCAACGACTGGAAAGCCTACCCGAAATCTTCAGCGACTACGAAGTAGAAATGTACCAACGCCCTAATTACGAACCTAATCTGCCTAGCTTTATCATCATCACCATGCTCTTAGCCTTCATGGAAGGAAAACTAAAAGAGTTTGAGAAAATCGTCTTTGTAAGCACAAGGGATTATTACAGAGGACTGGCTTATTTATTAGCCAACCGTGGTATTGCAACAGAGACCTTAGTGTATCCTGTAGCGATTCCAAGAAAAGTTCCCCAACCTCGTCCAACCAAACCCCGCTACGTCAATAAACGCATTCAACTGCGAAGAGACGCAGAAAAGATTGTTCGTCACATGAAAGAAAAATTTACCCCTGGAGAAGTCTATTTAAAAAGCCGCTTTGGCATTCTTATTAAACACGCTACAGGAAAAACCAATTACGAAGTTTTTGGTTCTAAAACCGCAAAACCCTTTATTCAAATGCTTATTAACAACAATTGTATAGAAATGATTGACTCTCAGCATTATCGTTATATTGCTGCTCCTACAGTAGAAATGGTTATGTCGGTTGCGCAGCGAAGGAGAAAGCCTGCTGCGAAAAAACCAACAAAAAAAGTTTCTAAAAAACCCACTCAGCCCCCTTCAACAACTACCTCTGCTATGGAAACATTGCAAAACCAAGTAGAACAAGCGTTTGCCTTTGACGACAAAGACCTCAACGCAGATGAATCATAAAACATGGATTGCGTACTCAGGGCTTTTTTTAGGGAGCCTCATTGCTGCCATGGGTAGTGCTATCCTCTTCATAGAACGTTTTGCTGTATTTGCCTCCCCCCACAGCAATAAAC
>WFXK01000220.1 GCA_015490695.1 Bacteroidota bacterium
AAGAAACCATTCAAAAAGAAGGGATAGACGTAGGTGCCATGAATGCATTGTTGTTGAAGAAAATAGAAGAATTAACGCTTTATATCCTTCAACAACAAAAAGAAATAGAACGCCTTAGCAAAGAAGTGCAGCGATTGCGTTCAAATATAAACACTTATAAAAAAGAAAGAAAATGAAAAGGTGGATACTTTGCTTTTTGAGTATTGGATTTCTATGGGGACAGAATGCCAAGTGTCATGAAAATGAAATATGCTGTGCAACGAGAAAATACGTTACAGTAAGACCAATTCAGAATATCTACCAATGCAGCCCCTACAATTGGATTTTAGTTTATGAAGAGAATTTCAATGGAAATGCTTTAGACAAAAGCATGTGGAGGATAAGACCATGGGGAGAAGGCTCTATTTGCCCTCCTTTCAATGCTATAGAGTACAATACGCTTGACAATGTAGAGGTTAGTAACGGAACTATGAAAATATGGGTAAAAAATGAGCATGTATTTAAGAAACCTGTCAGTTGGGCTTCTCCAACAGATACACTTAAACATTATGGAGGGAGAGTGAATTATCCTAGGGATTTTTACTATACTTCTTCCAATATATGGACTCGTTATAAGTTTCGCTTTGGTAAATTTGAGGCACGCATAAAGATTCCATCGGGTAGAGGTTATTGGCCTGCATTCTGGTTATACACTGGTGAACCCCGTGCAGCCGAGTTAGACATTTTTGAGTTTTATCTCTCTGATGGATACCCTAATCCTAGTCAAATGCCCAAAGTCCATCGCATGACTGCTCATCATGATAGAGATAACGACAGCACTGTAGAGTATTGTCAAACTGTGTACATAGGACCTAATAGGTCTTTAAATTTTAATGTCTATACTTTGATATGGAATAGAGATAGAATAATATGGCAAGTGAATGGGGATACCAAAAGGCAAGATGTGACGTATTATATACCGGGAACTTGGCAAGAAGCTGGTTGTACCCTATGGAAAGGCTATCCTTATAAGCTCAATGTTTTGTGGCCCGCTATACCGATGTACATGATTTTCAATGTAGCGGTGCAATGTGACTATGCTCCAGATAATACTACTTATTTTCCTCAGGCAATGGAAGTAGATTGGGTACGTGTGTACCAGCAACTGCCCTGCCCCTCGTCGTGGTATATTGATGACCCTTCAGATTACCCTATAGAACAAGGGCTTTATAATACCATTGTAGGCGGTGATATTCTGGTAAAAAACTATCCAGTACCAGATAACACAAAACTAATGGTCATGGCAGAAAATGGTGTAACCCTTGAAGAAGGATTTGATGCGTTGTCAGGTTCGGATGTTGATATTACCATCAAACCCTTCATCTGCTCTTCAGGTAATAAAATAGCATCTTACGAAGTAGAGAGCCAAAATAATAGTGCAAGAATAAACAGCATTTTATATGGTGATGAAAAATCAGTGTCGCCGATAAAATGGATACAGAAAGAGGAGGGTTTTTATGTGGATTTTTCAGAGTATCCTAATTTCCGTGCCGCCCAAATTGAAGTGTTTGATATTCAAGGAAAAAGAATATTTTATGGTGAAGTTAATAAATTTGCACAAAAATCCCTATACGTTCGCCTTTCCAGAGGAACTTATTTGGTAAAAGTGAGCGTAGAAAATAACTATTATACGCGATGGTTCGTAGTTTATTGATAATAGCTACAACAGCAGCGTTCGCCTATGCCCAAACAAGAGCATTAGAAGCCACTTTTATAATGCAAGTTCCAAAAGTGGTAGACTGGGCAGGTGTGACCCGTCCTTATATACCCAAGCGTTTTTTTTCATCAGGAATACAAATGCGAGGAATGTTTTATGTAGGGAATACTCTTCGTCTTTTTACAGGCTTTTCGTTTTTTTATCTGTTTTACGAAACTGCTATAAGGAGAGGTAAAAGTTGGACTTTTAGCTTTGTTCCTATAGGATTAGGCCCTTTAATTCGTATAAAGCGCCTTATTCATATCGAGCCTTATATTCAAGTGGAGTTTTTCAATTATACTCCTTACGTACGTATAGACCATCTTCAGCGTCGCCCTTATGAGCCTCCTTATTGTGTATACTATAACCTTTCTGGATTCTCTCCTTTAATAATGGGTGTTGATTTAATAGTTCCTTATCGCGGGAGACGCTATATTACTGTATCTTTCCAACGTGTGTTTAGTGATAGTATAGAGTTAGAAAATCATTATTTCCCTCCATCAAGATATGTGTTAGGGATCGGTTTTCATTGGAAATGGGAAGAGATTAAAAAGAACGCGCAATGATAAAACGAATTTTTACTGTTGTATTATTATTTATCGGTTGTAAACGGGAAGCTTATCGTTGTGAGGAATTGGCAGGCTGGGAATGGGTTCCAGTATTTGAGCGTTATCCTTTTGAACAGCCTCGTGTACACTTACCTTCTATACCCATTTTTTTCTCTGAACAAGGTACATGGACTTCTATGTATTTATTACTTTTTGCTAAAGATACGCTTTATCAATGCTTAAAGAGTTTTTGTGGGATGTGCGAAGAGGTTGCACCAAGCTATGATAAAAATCGTTTTCGCTATTGGACACGAAAAGATACATTGTTTTTAACAGCATATGGTTTACGTTGTGAGCAAGATAGTTGTTGGGAAGAGAGCGTTTTGGGTATGTATCGTTATACATTTCAGAAAGTTGATTCG
>WFXK01000221.1 GCA_015490695.1 Bacteroidota bacterium
AATAACCTTCTGGTTGAACATCGGCAAACGTTGCTCCAAATTCCGTCAATGGAGGTGAAATCGTTAATGGATTGGGTTGGTTTTTATTAAACATCACTGTGATTGCAGTAGTAGGCGAAAGTCCGACTGTTTGGATGTCTAAGGGTTCGTAATAAGTAGTTGTTGAGACGCCATCGCTACCGACGTAGAATCGGTAAGTACCATTGGGGTTCACGGCTCTTTGGAAGTTTCCAACGACGTGTCCCCCTGTGTGGTAAACGATTGCGGGTTCAGGGTTTAAGACGCTTAGGGTAAAGGTTGTTGCATCCACGTGATTACCGAGGGTAGCAGCAGGCAAGGTGAAGTAAAGCGAATCACGAACTTGCACATTTCCGCTTAGGGTTTTAATTCCGCTGCCATCAAAATGGAGTTTATAGTAGGTGATGCCACCTCGTAGGGTTTGGGCGCCTGCACCGTAGATACGTACCTTACCCCCTAAGAGCGTGTACGTTCCTGTAAGCTCAGGCACAGTAACGCCTAATTTAGCAATCCAAAACTCGCCATCGTCCATTCGTAGATTACCTGTACCTGCTAAGGTCGCCGTAGATTGATCAAGTATTCCTTGTTGAATATGAAGTAGATTGGAAATAGTGAAGTTTGCTGTTGGGTCCATCTGTGCAATGCCTGCACTTTTGTTGACAATCATATTAGGGATGGTGACGGTGCCCGATAGGGTTTGATTTGTTGTAGCATCTATGCAGGTGGTGCAGGGACCATTAAGGATGAGCGTACTACTGGCATCGGTGGTGGAAGTACCTGTGAAGCTAAAGTTTTTATAGAGGGTGATGGTTTTGCCGCTCCATATTAGACTGCCAAGCACATTGAGGCTTCTACAGCTGAGATTTGCCAGCAGGGTTACGTCAGAACCTGCAGCGACTTCATAGTCGGCGTCCCAGTTCGTGCCGCTACCCTTATAAGCAGCGTTTGTGCCTACGAAACGGACATCAGCGGCAGGGTTTGTTGTAGTGGAGGTAATGGCGCCTTCATTGAGCAAGACACTATCTATTTCCAATACCCAATCATTTTGTAAAGTAATAACGCCGAAGTTGCACACGTTTCTTGCTTGGGCATTGGCTTGGAAGATAACAGGCATGCGTCCTCCGATAGGATTAGCAGGAATTTCCACATCGGTAAAGAAGTCAGGCACGGCACCTGTGCTCCAGTTTGCTGCATTATGCCAGTTATTATCTACAGTACCTTCCCAGACAGCGCCGCTGCTGGCTACGATGGGGTCCCCTAATATTTCAATATTATCTACAGCGAAAGAGGGGTCTGTACCTACTCCATCGTCGTTATTCTGCCAACGAAAACCTATCATGAGGTTAGGGTTATTGTCTGCAGCAGCAGGAAGGAAAATGCTATAAGCGGTCCAAAGTCCTTGAGTGAGCCCATCGCAGATTACGCCACCACAACACAGGGTTTTAGGAAGGTCTATTTCGGTCCATGTTACTCCTCCATCAGTAGAGTAAGTAAAATAGGCATTATCTAAAGTGCCGTCGCCATATTCCATATATTCAAAGCGTACTTCTATGTTTTGGTATCCTGAAGCATCTACACCAATTTGAATTCGTTTATTGGTTTGTGTACAGGGCAAGATGAAGAAACATCCTCCTGCGTCGTAAGCAGCGCCAATATCTCCAAGCGTAGTGGAGCCCACATGAAGCGTTTTGTTTGTACCACATCCTGAACCACAAGCACCTGCTCCATTGCCATTTTCTTCTGCACTGATATACCATGTATTTGCATTAATGGCATTAAATCCTGTATTAACAATTGTCCATGTGCCGTTAGCGGTGGTAAAACTTGTATGAGCGCATCCTGTTCCAAAGTCTTCAAACCAAAAGCGTGTTCTGGAGGAGGCACTTTGTACGCATTGGCAATCGATCACTTCTACGGTGATGGTTGTGTCGTCTGAGCCGTAGTCGTTGGTTACAGTGAGGGTTACAGAGTAGGAGCCTAAGGTGTTCCAAGTGACGTTATGGGGTCCTGGTCCTGTTGCGGTAGCGGGTGTAGCGCCTGTGAAGGTCCAACTCCATGAGGGATTCCACGAAGGATTAACGTTTTGGCTGGCATCTTGGTAGACAGCCACGCTGTCTTTGCATACTTGTAGAGGTCCGTTAATGATAGCTTTAGGTGCGCAGTTGGCTACGTTAACGATAGCAACGTAGTAGTCAGAAGTGTCGTTGTTGTTGTTTACAACGCGTAAATAGGCTTTATATTGGTTTGGTGTGTTATAGGTTACTTGTATAGTGGGAGTGTTGGTTGTAGCGCTGGAGGGTGTTCCTCCGGGGAATTCCCATAGGTATTGAGTTATAGAAACGCCTCCGCCGGGGCTGCTTGCTGAAGCATCAAAGGTGATGACGTCACCAGCACAAGGGTCTATCGGCGAGAAAGTAAATTGCGCAACAGGAGGATTGACTAAAAGACGGATGTTATCTATGTTAAAAGACACACCTACATAGTCGGGCGAGGTAGAGGTGTGAACAATGTTTCGCCATCTAAAGCCAATTCGTAAATCAGGTTGGTTATCACATACGGGGGGTAGTTGGATTCGGGCTCTATGCCAATAGTTTCCTGAGCTTACGCCGTCTATATTAGAAAACGCATTTTGTGTATTGGGGTCGGGAGGTGCGGCAGGTTTAGTAAGTCCCGTCGCAAGCACCGTCCCATTTGCATCCATAATGTTATAAGTGACTGTGAAGGTTGCATCTAATTCAGTCCATGTTGCACCGCCATCTACACTGTAAAGAACCGTTCCGTAGTCTTGTCCTAACCATCCCCCTGTTTGGTAATCAAATTCTAAGATGATGCCTGTTTTTCCTGTAGCGTCAATATTGACGTTTAGGATAGCAATGGCATCGGTTGCATTGGGTTCATTGATGTTTACAGGGTCGTAACCTGTATAACCACTGGAAAGTCCTAAACCATCAAAGTCCGTACCGGGCTGTATAGTGATTTTTAACGAGTTGCCTGAGATAGGTCCTGAAGGGGTGAAGTAGTTCAAATTGTTGATGACCCAAGGGTTATAAGCGGGGTCGTTCGTACCTTGTGCTGGGGTGACGCTCGTACCTAAGTTTGCATTGAGCGTCCACTGGGCAGGATTACTAAAGTCATCGCTCCAAAATACGGACTGCCCCACAACAATGCCACTTATAAATGCTAAAAACGCTATTCTCAACATAGCAAGAGCAAATTTAATAAAATAATCGTATCTCACGATAATAACAATCCAAATGGAAACTATTGCCAACTGAACAGACAAATATAAGGGTTTAACAGTTTAGAATTTTAAACGTTACTTTTCGTTTTGAAGCGACTGCTTTTGATTGGGCTTATCCTTATTGAAGATTTTATAAAGCAAAAAAATGCCGATTGCGAAAATAAAGAAAGCCATCAGTGATAGCATAGCGGAATCGGGTAAGAAAGTTAGTATAAACAAAGTTATAGCTGTAAAGGCTAAGGTGATTTCTTTGTCGTAGGTTTGTTGCTCTTCTTTTTTTCTTTTCTTCCAAAAGCTCAGGATTGAAAATCCCCCTAATGCTAAAGAAAGAAACATTAAGAAAGACCTCATAGAATACAGAGGATTGATTAATGT
>WFXK01000222.1 GCA_015490695.1 Bacteroidota bacterium
TTATAGGGGGGTGGGAGTTGGGTTTCGGTTGGATGAATAGGTCTGGTAGGGAAATTGCTTTTATAGTCAACATAAAATCCTTGCGGTTAGGTATTTGTGTTGGTCATTGTTTTTTAATTTTACAAAGGAGAGATTGGACATTTGTTCGTTTGGATTTAGAAGAGGGATGTCGTGTGTTGGCGTTTGCGAATGAATTTAAGGGAGATACAGTAGAAGTGTATGTAGATGGCATATATAAAGGTAGGTGGGTTTTAGTTACGGAGCCGTCTACTGGAATTACAGATTTTGCCAAAATATTTTGTTCAGATAAGTTGTTTATGCAGATTAGATTGCATTTGGGCGACGAGGTATTGTGTTTTGTTATACCCCGTTGGTTTCGTATGGTGGAGTTGTATCGTCATTGCCGTGAGGGACATTGTTATTGGCGAGCTAGATACTATACCAATTATGTTTACTTGGCGATTTAGGATTGAATTTGTTGAGTTGGTAATATTGTGGTGAAGTTTGAGTTTTATTATTTTTGGGGTATGCTGGGTTGTAGGGCTATTAGTAGGGAGCATTATATTTTTGAGTCTGTTTCCTTTTGGGATTTTGGAGGATATGGGTATGATGGTAGATTAGCAAGGAGGTGGAATAAAGATATTGTAGAGAAGACGGCATTAAGTTTGTATAGTGTTTATGCATGTAATCCTGTGAATTATGTAGAGGTTGGTGGTCGGGATACTTTTTGATTAAGTAAGAAGGGTAGGTTAAAGCGTCGTGTGAGGGCGGAGGGTGATGATGTATTTTATGTATTGAATAAAGAGGGGGAGGAGTATGCGGGTTATAAGTTAGCCGATGGTCATTTTGAGAAGGTTGCACGCTGGAAAGGTGGATTGAAGAAGGAGGATGGTTCGTATGAGGAAAATTTTATACGCTAAAAAGGAGACGAAGGATAAATAAGTGATGTAACAACCGTAGGCATCGGTTAGCAATCCTGAGCCTTTATAGCGTGAATCTTCACATACGTAGGCGGAAGCACTTTTTTACGAACCAATTCATTATCTAAGAACTTCAAAAATCGTGCTAATAAAAAGCGATGTTCCCCTCGTAAACCACCTATTAGTTTATCAATAAAGGCATCACTATACTCTACTGTTTGTAAAGTAAAATATTTTTTAATGTACTTCAACATCATTTCTGCAGATGCCACTACATTATCCATTGGCGATTGTGTATGTTCATCTTGATAAGTGTATTCTTTGTAAATTTGCTCTACATAGTTCCACCACGACTGAGCATCCATTAAATTTTTTAATTTTTCTTCGTAGGGAATCCATGTAGGAAGTACTGCTCTTAATATAGCGGCAAACAATGCCGAATCTTTTGTGAAATGTCCTCTTACAGGTTCACATACAACTAAATTGCCCCCCTGTTTTAGTGCTTTATGCACCTTTGCCATTAAAGTTTCCTGTTCTGCAATATGATGTAGTGTACCAAAAAATACTATGGTATCCCATTGCTCTTCTCCTAAATTCATTGTTAAAATATCATCACAGATATAAGTTAACGAGCCAAAGTTCTCTTTATAAGGATTTTCTTTAGCAAATCGTTTTGCGATTTCAATAGATTTTGGAGAGATGTCCACACCAACTACTTCTAATCCATTTCTTGCCAGTTCTAAGGTCAAATAACCAGTTCCGCAACCCAACTCAATAACTTTGCCACCTCGTTTTTTAGCGATTTCTATAACAAAATTCACCTTAGGTAATAGATGGATTTTTACAAATTCGGGTTCTCGCCATACGTTATTGTAAAACCATTCTACCTTTTTTAGTCTTCTCAAATCTGGAATGAAGCCGTGTTGAATGCGTTCCGTTACATTTTTATCAAAAGCAGCGGCTTCTTCTTGTAGTACTTTATTAAAAGGTCTGCTGGGATGCATACAAAGGACAAAGGTATATTGTTTTGTTCTTTTATGCAAGGTAATATATTTTTGCCTTTTAGAAAGCAATGGAAACAAAATTAAGCGAGTTACTGCCCCATTTGTCTTCCTTATACTACTTCGCCTTACAATTAACAGGCGATGAAGAAGAGGCAAAAGATTTAGTGCAAGAAGCCTATTTGAAAGCGATGCGTTTTATCCATCAATATCAAGAGGGGACAAATGCTAAAGCATGGTTGTTTACCATTCTTAAAAATCAATTTATTAATCGTTATCGTCAAAAACAACGGCAGGGCGCTTCAGAAAACTTAGACCAGATTTTAAGTCAATTAGATGGGAGACTTTCTGTAGCACCTGTAGTAGAACAGGACCATCAAGAGGTGAAGGAAGCGATAGAAAAGGCTTTAATGCAGTTGTCGCCTCAAGCCCGAGCCATTATTATCTTAGCTGATATGGAAGGATTTTCTTATCAAGAGATTGCAAAAATCTTAGATATTCCTATTGGGACAGTCCGTTCTCGTTTACACAGGGCGCGGAACCAGCTGCGAAAATATCTTATACCGATAGCAACCCGATTAGGATACAAGGTATGACAAAAGGGATTTATCATCCAAAGTCTCCTTATACGCCCCAAGAATGTGAAGCGATTTTAATGGCTATGGAAGCGCTGTTAGACGGCACAGCAACCGAAGAACAACGAACCTTTATAGAAAAAAAACTGGAAGAATGCCCCTATTGTTTCGAACAATGGCAAATAGAAAAAACATTACGTCAGTTATTGAAAGATTATCGCAATAAAGTCCGTGTGCCTTCTGCATTGAAAAAAGCGATTTTAGAGCGTATCCAAATAGAGTGCCGTAAAGAGGATTTGGAAAATTCCACAAAAGATTAGAACTTTGCACCCACCTATGGACCCCGTTAGTTATAAGACTGCATATCCGAAGCCGAAAGAATTGCAACGAAAGTGGTTGTTGATAGATGCGACCAATATTCCATTAGGACGGTTAGCCAGCCGAGTCGCCTATTATCTGAGGGGTAAACATAAACCCTATTATACGCCCCACATCCAATGTGGCGACTATGTGATTGTGGTCAATGCAGAAAAAGTGCGTTTAACAGGAAAAAAGTGGGATAAAAAGATTTATCGTTTTTATAGTGGTTATCCTGGCGGACAAAAGGAACGAACAGCAAGGATGATTTATGAAAAGGACCCAAGGAAGTTAATAGAATTAGCCGTAAAGCGCATGCTTCCTAAGAACCGTTTAGGTAGACGTATGTTTCGTAATCTCCGAATTTACGTAGGCGATAGCCATCCGCATCAAGGGGTAGAAGTAGAAAAAATAACGATAAAAGTATGATTTCTATTCATACGGTAGGGAGACGAAAAACCGCTGTAGCACGATTGTATTTCCGTTCCAAACAAGGGGAAAAAGGACGTTTTATCATTAACGGC
>WFXK01000223.1 GCA_015490695.1 Bacteroidota bacterium
AGGGCTTTGACAGCCGATGGCTCTCCCCAAGGCGAAACCCCACTAAAAGAACAAAAACTCATGAGCGCCGAAGCTGTAGCAAAAAAAATCTATCGTGCCTACCAAAAAAAACGTCGCTATCTGGTACTAACCCTCCAAGGACAATTAACCGTGTGGCTAAATAAATGGTTCCCCGCTTTCATGGACCACTTAGTCTATAATCACTTTGCCAAAGAACCCAATTCACCGCTAAGAACGGTTTAACATGATAATAATTCCTTTAAGAAGCCAAAACCAACCACTAAAAAGTGCATTTTTGACTTCAATAGCTGGAAACGTTACTTTTGTGGTATGAACGTTCTATTTCAAAGTAGTGTTTTTCTTGCTTTCGTTGTCATTACCGCTCTTGCTAATAAAGTTCTTTTAGCATGGCTAAAACGTATGGGAGTGAACTTTAATAGAAAACTAAACGGTAGTATCCGCTGGCATAACAGCAACAAACCGCTCATCGGCGGAATGACTTTTGCCCTAGCCCTGTTGTTAAGTACCTTTTTCGCTATTTTACTCAACTACTTTTACCCTGCTATCCTAAGCGCTTTCTACAAAAAAGAAGTGCTTTCCCTACTTATTGTAGGGGGATTAGCCATCGCTATGGGATTAGCAGACGATATTTATGGCACTCGTCCTTGGTTAAAATTCTCCGTTCAACTGCTTTGTGGGACGGTACTTTGGTTCTTAGGACCTCGCATTGAATTATTTCCATGGCAAAGCCTTAATTTGTTTTTAACCCTTTTATGGACTGTGGGCATTATGAATAGCCTTAACATGCTGGATAACATGGATGGCGTAGCAGGTTCTTTAGCACTCATTATTACAATATACGCTTTCTACTTAGAAGTGCTTCTTTATAAAAGTCCTTTATGGGAATTGTGGCTTTTAGCGATGGCAGGCGCCTTAGTAGGATTTTTATTATGGAACTACCCTCCAGCCAAACTATACATGGGTGACGGTGGTAGTCAACTCTTAGGCGCATGGCTGGTTTATTTAGGACTACGCTATTTTTGGAAACCCCTCCATCCTCCTACTTCCCTTTGGGAAAGTACCCAACACGCTTTTGTTGCCGTGCTGCCTTATGTTATGCTCATTACAGACACCACTTTGGTATTTATTGGCAGGCTTCGGCGCAAACAATCGCCTTTTGTTGGAGGAAAAGACCACATCACCCATGTATTAGCCTATAGTGACATCCCAGAAACCTGGGTGCCACTTTGGCTCACGCTATTTACTTTCATTGCTATGATTGTCCATAGTGTTTTAGTCCCCAAAGCATCATGGAGCGCCATCATCACCTTCTTAACTATTTTCCTTTTCCACGCTTATTTATACCATAAACGTTATCGCTTGATTGTGATTAAACACTACCGCCACCGCTTACAAAAACACGGATGAATGAAAAAACGAATTTTAGTAGTTCATCAATACTATGCTTTTGAAGGTTTTTGGGGTAATGACCGCTCTAAGTGCTTAGCAGAATACTGGGCAAAACAAGGTTGGGAAGTAACAGTATTAACAACAGTCGCCTATGTTCCTAAGCACCACCCAGCATGGCAATCTTGGTACTGGAAAGGAATACAAAACCAAGTTAAAATCCACTGCTTTAGAATCCCTTATCATCAAAAGTTTTCTTTTTTAAAGCGACTATGGTATTTTCTAATATTTGCTTTTATCGTGCTTTTTTTCCCTGTTCGCTCCTATTCTGTTGTTTATGTTATCTCTCCTCCCTTGCCTGCTGCTTGGATATTTTTATTAAAGCGCCCTAAACGCCTTTTTTTAGAAATGATGGACGCATGGCCCGATGTACCCATAGAAATGGGAATTCTTAAAAATCGTTTCCTACAAAGGATTGCTATTCAATTAACTTCTTGGCTTTATAAAAAAAGCGATAAACTTTTACCTTTATCTCCTGGGGTCTGTAAGCTACTTAAGAGACGCTATAAAGTTCCTTCCCATAAAATTTTATGCACTTATAACGGAACGAATACTCGTTGTTTTGTTCCCAAAAAGAAGCCACTGCCACCCCCTTTGAAGGTGCTTTATGCAGGCGCTATAGGACTTGTGAACGATGTAATGCAATTGGTAAAAGCATTACAGCTCGTTAATGAACAATATCCAGGCAAAGTACGCTGTGATATTTACGGCTGGGGGTCACATAAAACGTCATTGAAAGCCTACATTACCAAATACCGATTGACTTTCATTCGGGTTTTGGACCCATTGCCTAAGAAACAACTAGCAAAACGCATGGGAGATTACCATATCGGCGTCGTTACCGTAGGCAATTACAAAATTTTAGAGCACAACAGTGCAAATAAATTTTACGATTATCTTTCGGCAGGGCTGCCTGTAGTTATCAATTATGGTGGGTGGCAAGCGGCTTTTTTACGCCGTTTCCACTGCGGACTATCTTGTAGAAACAATGATGTGGAAAATTTTGCCCACTGTATACAAACCTTTTTGCTGCATCCGCAGCTATTAAAACGTTATAGTAAAAATGCAAGGAAGGCAGCCCTGCACTATTTTGATAGAAGCCAAATCGCTCAAAAAATCATAGATGAGGGATTTCAGGCAGTCTGGGGTAAATAAGGAGAGATTTCTTGGATAATCATTTGAGCGGGCATTGCTCCACTACGACGCCAAACAGGCGCCCCATCTTTAAATAAAATCAACGTAGGAATCCCCCGAATGCCGAATTCTGCGGCAATGTGCGGCTGTTCATCTACATTGACCTTAATAACCTTTACGCGGTCCTTCAATTGCTGCGCCACCTTTTTCAATTCTGGTGCAATCATGTGACACGGTCCGCACCACGGCGCCCAAAAATCTACTAAAACGGGCACTTCTGACTCCTGAATATACTCGTGAAATCGCTTCGCCATAGCATCTTTTAAACGCTTTTTTACGTTAAAAGTTCCCTAATTTGAAGCACTACTCCTTGCTGCTCCAACGCCTTTTTAACCGCATCAAACCAAAAACTTAAATACTCCGGCGGATAAACTCCCGGCGATAATCCCTGCTCTAAAGCATTCTTTGCTAACACCCACGCCACTGTGCCCGTTACAACACTCATAGATAAATGAACGCCCTTCTGTTCATGTTCCAAGGATAACACCCATTGCTTCCCTCCTTGCATCTCCGCAATGCAATACATGAGCGTCATGTCTTTTTGCTTAGGCACCAGCCACGGCGCTAACCACTGCGCTAAGGTGTCTAATCGCTCCCAAGTTAAAAACCCCAAAGCATCCAATTGTTGTATAAGCATCAAATGCTGTGGATAGCGAAGGGTCCATTCATACATTTCCGCAACAGCAACCGTTTTAAGTAAAGTCCGTAGCCCGTCAGAAAGAAAGCCATAAAACATCCCTTTTTTAGGGAAACCATGGAATTGTTTTATCCAATGCAAAGGGGAGTAAGCACGGATTTCTCCTTGTTGTTTTACTCTTGCTGGACGTAAATATTCTTCAAGGGCGTCTTTTGCGTGAAAAGGGGCTTCATAGTACAAAGGAGGGCGAGGACACTGCGGTAATCCCCCTACAAAACACTCAAAACATTTAACAACACCCCGCTCTATACACCAACCTAAAAACATATTGCTAAATCCCGGCGCAATCCCCGCATCAGGAATATAAAACACACCGTTTTTTTTACAAACCTCTGCCAACGTAAAAGGGTCTTCCTTATAAAACGAAACATCCACTAAGGGAATGCTCTGCTGTAACAATTGCTTTGCAACTTCATAACCCACTGCCCCTGGAACACAACTAATGGCTATAGAAAATGCCCTTTGCTCAGTAATTAAAGAGGTTAAATC
>WFXK01000224.1 GCA_015490695.1 Bacteroidota bacterium
AATGCAGGAGCACACTATCAGGCAACGTGTCTGCAGGGCGTTGTTTTGCATATTGATGCATCCATGCCCACATAGCACTATCTGCCCGCTTGACCTGCAACCACACTTTATAATAACGGAGACTATCTTCTTTTATTTTTTCTTTTAATGCCTTTTCGTAACGCCGCAGAGCGTCCATCTTCGCCATCGCACTATCATGAACGGCTAACACCTCTTTTTCTAATTTTTTCCATTCAGGCTGCTTGGGCTGACAAGCCCACAATAAAAAAATAATAAGACAATACCTCATAACTTAGGTAGTAAATGTTTCAAAAAACGGATTAACTTAGGACGTGCTTGTTCTGCTGCTTTCAAAACGGCTTCATGACTGATAGGCTCAGGTTCTTCACGCAGTAAATCCGTGATTAAACAGACACCCAGCACTTTCATTCCTGAATGGTTTGCTACTAAGGTTTCTGGGATAGTAGACATCCCAACGCTATCAATACCCCAGGAACGTAATAAGCGGATTTCTGCTGGGGTTTCAAATTGTGGTCCTACGACCATAGTATGGATGCCTACAAAATAAGGGATATTTTGTTCTTTGGCTGTAGCTTCTGCTAGGGTAAGCAGCGCTTTATCGTATAGTTGGGTGCAGTCTAGGAACCGGGATACTCCCCAATCTTTTTCTGTGATTCCTCTAAGGGGGCTGGGCAGCCAGAAACTTACATGGTCCTTAACAAATAAAAGCGTACCTACTTGCAAATCGGGGTGGATGCCTCCTGCAGCGCTGATGATAATAAGGATTTGTGCACCAAGGGCTGCCATCACCCGAATAGGAAAAGTAATCTGCTCCATCTCATAACCTTCGTAATAATGGAAGCGTCCCTGCATAGCAATCACTTCAACGTTGTTCCAACGAGCAAGAATTAAGTTGCCTGCATGCCCTTCTACTGTAGAAACAGGGAAATAAGGAATAGTTTCGTAAGGGATAATTTTTTTGTTTTCCATTTGTTCAATGACTTCACCCATTCCAGAGCCTAAGATAATGCCTACTTTTGGGGTTATGGTGCTCTGGCTGCGAACGAATGCAGCAGCAATCTGAACTTTTTTATAAAGGCTCATAAAAATAGGGGGGCTGTAACTAAGGCAACGATAGAAATTAACTTAATAAGGATGTTAATAGAAGGTCCTGAGGTATCTTTCAATGGGTCGCCCACGGTATCGCCCACTACTGCGGCTTTATGCGGGTCAGAACCCTTTTTGTAAGTTTTTCCGTCTATGGTAACGCCTGCTTCAAAAGATTTTTTTGCATTATCCCATGCGCCTCCTGCATTGGCTTGGAAAATTGCCATTAGAACGCCTGTTGCTGTTACGCCTGCTAATAATCCTCCTAAGGCTTCAACATTTAACAAAGCTCCTACGAGCAAAGGAGTTAAGATAGCAATAAGTCCTGGAAGAATCATTTCTTTCAATGCTGCTTTAGTGGAGATTTCTACACAGCGGGCGTACTCTGCTTTGCCATCAGCTTCTTGTAAAACCTTTTTATCTTCTTCGCTCCATTCGCTTTCATCCTTGTCTGCATTCTTTTTCATTACTTCTAAGGCTTTTTTCAAAGCGGGGATTTCACTAAATTGTCGTCGTACTTCTAAAATCATGGATTCGGCAGCTTTTCCTACGGCGCTCATTGCTAAGGAAGAAAACACAAAAGGCAATACAGCACCAATAAACAAACCGATAATCACTTCTGGTTTAGCAACGTTGATGGCTTTTAATTGACTGGTGGTCATGAAAGCGCCAAAGAGCGCTAAAGCAGTCAATGCTGCAGAAGCAATAGCAAACCCTTTTCCTATGGCTGCAGTCGTGTTCCCTACCGCATCTAATTTATCGGTTCTTTCTCGGACCTCCTTAGGTAGTCCAGCCATTTCTGCGATACCTCCTGCATTATCTGAAATAGGTCCGTAAGCATCTACCGCTAATTGAATACCTGTGTTGGCTAACATCCCCACAGCAGCAATCGCAATCCCATATAAGCCCGCTAATTTGAAAGCTACATAAATAGCAATAGCAATCACTAAGATAGGTAAAGCTGTAGATAACATTCCTACGCTCAATCCTGCGATGATGTTGGTTGCCGGTCCTGTGACCGATTGTTTTGCAATATAACGTACAGGAGGAGTTCCTACTCCTGTGAAGAATTCGGTAATGAACCCAACTAAGATACCAGCGATGAGTCCTACAATGATAGCAATAAACACACCGAGAGAAGTGATGTTATAGGTCTGTCCGTAGATAGGGTCTTGATAAGTCCATTGCTGAGGCAATAGCCATTGGGTTAAGCCATAGGCTACGAGAATCATGAGCACAGCGGCGATGATTTGTCCTCTATTAAGCGCTTTTTGCGGATTCCCTCCTTCTTGGACGCGAACAAAAAGGCTTCCTATGATAGCGGTTATAATCCCTGCTCCGCTTAATAATAAAGGTAGTAGCACGGCAGAAAGCCCGTTGAAGTTATCTTGGAAGTTGCCGTTAGCGATGAAGGCAGCACCTAAGAGCATGCTTCCGATAATAGAGCCGACGAACGATTCAAAGAGGTCTGCTCCCATTCCTGCGACGTCTCCTACATTGTCTCCTACGTTATCGGCGATCGTTGCTGGGTTCAAAGGATGGTCTTCTGGAATCCCTGCTTCTACTTTCCCTACTAAGTCTGCTCCGACATCTGCTGCTTTGGTGTAGATGCCACCACCAACCCGAGCAAACAACGCTACCGAAGAGGCACCAAAAGAAAACCCTGTAATTACATTGATAACTTTTTGAATTTCATTTAATCCGAAGAGTTGGGCGAACAATAAAAAGAGGATACCCAGTCCTGTGATGGCTAAACCTACGACGCCCAGTCCCATGACGCTACCGCCGGCGAAAGCAACCTTTAGAGCGCTATTAAGGCTTTTTTCTGCAGCATGTGTGGTTCGTACGTTCGCTTTTGTTGCAATACGCATCCCTATGAAGCCTGCTAATCCAGAGCACAAAGCCCCTACTACGTAAGAGATACCAATAAGCGCATGGGATTCTTTCCCTGCAGTAAAGGCTAAAAGAATTGCGATGATGATAACAATCACAGCAAGAATGCGGTATTCGGCTTTTAAGAAAGCCAATGCGCCTTCAGCGATTCTTTGGGCGATACTTTGCATTTTTTCCGAGCCTGCAGGCTGATTCACTACCCACCGCGCCCTAAAGGCTGTGTACATTAACCCAATAATCCCCAGCAACGGAATAAGATAAAGAAGACTTTGTTCCATATCGGGCGCAAATATAAACATTACAAACAATGGCATAAGCTCAACAAAGCCAATAAAGCCGTTTCACTACGATAGCGAACCCCTCCTAAGGAAATCGGTACAAAGCCATTTTGGAGTAATAGCGTTTCTTCTTTTTCATGGAAGCCGCCTTCAGGTCCTACGGTGAAGGCACAAGCGCCTTCACAGGGATGCCAAGGTTTTCCTTGTAGACTACCAAAGAAGCGTTGCTTAGGTAGAGGAAGCCGCAGCGCTTTTTCCAAAGACATGGCATCGTACCACTTAGGCAACCACGAGCGCCGAGATTGTTTTATCGCTTGCTGTGCCACCTTTTCCCAACGCTCTAAACGAAACCGCTTGATTTGTCCATAGTGAAATTGCACTGGAACCAATACACCCGCTCCCAACTCCACGCTCTTTTCAATTAGAAACCGAAGTCGTTCGCGTTCATGTAAGATAGGAAACAATACCCATGTTTTTGGAGGGGGTTCTACTGCTAAGGACTTAACTAAACGTAATAAAACACCTTTTTTTGAGAAAGGAGGAATCCATTGGGCAATGTAGGCTTTACCTGCTCCGTCCGTAACTTCAAACGTATGATGGGGTTCAATACGACAAACGCGGATGCAATGATGGCTTTCTTCGTAAGGTAAAAAAGGCTGTTGTTGTTCATTCCACCGCATTAAAAAGCGAAGCGACTTGTGTTGCGTCATAACAAACAAAATGGGCTTTGCTGTACCAACGTCTGCGTGCTGCAAGGAGATGAAACAAAAAACTCTGAGGTTTATTTTTAAATAGAGGACGATGATCTGTTCGCAAAGTTTTTAAAATTTGTTTTGGTGGGCGATGAAGCCAAATTACTTTTACTTTTCTTTCTGCAAAGGCGCTCCAAACACGTAATGCGCAAGGAGTTCCACCGCCACAAGCCAATACAAAAGTATCATTTGCTAATAACCGTAAAAGCCAATGCCATTCTATGGTTCTAAAATAACGTTCTCCCCGTTGTAGAAAGATTTTTTTGATAGACGTTCCATAGTGGCGTTCTATTACATGGTCTAAATCATAAAATGGTAAATGTAGTGTTCGGGCTAAATATTTCCCTATGGTGGTTTTTCCACTTCCTGGCAAGCCTATGAGGGCAATGCGCATAGAGAAACTACTTCAGCACCCTGAGTTTGAAAAAAAGTTAATTCAGCTACATCATTAGAGGCAATAATACAGAGTTTCGGACTTTTTAAAATCCAGTTCCATAATTGTTTTTTGAAATGAGCGTCCATGTGTGTGGTGGGTTCGTCTAATAGGATGATAGAGGCAGTACTAAAAAGGGCTAAGGCGACTAAAAGGCGTTGCAACGTCCCTGAAGATAGATGCTCAACTTTATAGTGAAGGAAATCTATAAGATGACTTTCTTTAAAAAATTTATGCCAATTTTTTTCTAATCCTCGGCTTTGCTGGACGAATTTTATAAGGTGGTTTACGGTAAGTTTTTCTGGTGGATACATCAAGGGGGTATACCATGCGATAGGTGCTTTAACGATCCGTTCGCCTTCTACGGGTTTTAATTCACCTGCTAAGATTCTCAAAAAGGTAGTTTTTCCACTGCCATTGGGTCCGGTGATGAGATAAAGTTGGTGGGGCTTAAAAGCATAGTTAACATTTCTAAAAAGCCATTTACCTGGGATGAAGCAATGTCCGATGTTTCTTAGGGTAATCATTTGGGCAAAGATAAGGAGGTTTTTACGTGGTGGTTGTCGTATTGTGGAAACTTGGGAAACTATGAAAGTTTCCCAAGTTTCCAGTGAAAAAGCACATGAGAAAAAGCCGCACTGAGATTCCTCGCCTACGGCTCGGAATGACACACAATGATGGAATGACGCGCATAAAGGGAATA
>WFXK01000225.1 GCA_015490695.1 Bacteroidota bacterium
GTATAGACTTCTACCGCTGCTGTTGTATACTGCTACGTAATGGTGTCGTTTTTTCCATGGAAGCGATGGGTCATAAGCCCACCATATTAAATGGTTGCCGTGCGTTGCTGCCTTCACCCATTGAACAATCTTATCGTGGCTTCTTAGTTGATAACCTAAAACAAAAGTTTCGCCACGAGGGTTTAGTCGTAAATCAAAAAAAGTAGCGTAGATTTTATTGCTGTTTTTTTTATCGTAGGTTTTGAAAGTAGTGGCAATGCTTGAACCGATACGGTAAAGACGCACACTGCGGATGTCTGCCACCATTTCCTTAGGATGGATAGGCTTAGGGCGAGTTCCTTCATAATAGCGGTTCATTTTACTGATATAACAGCCATCATACAGCATTCCCATGACCCCTTTCCGCCAAAATTCCACATAAGCAAAGGTTTGTTCGTCTATAGCGATCAAATTAGAGGGGTAGCCAACGTCTCTAAGTTGGTAGCCTTGTACATCAAAATCGCTGTAATTCAATATTTTTTGTGCAAAGATGCACGCACAGCTAAACCATAGCAGTATGTATCGGTTCATAGGGAAGAGGAAATAGTTTCATAAGTTGATGAACCTTATCTCGGATAGCTTTTAGTTTTGTTGGGTTGTCTCGGTGTTTTAGGGTTTCGTCTATGAGTTCAGCAATAAGGAGCATTTCTTGTTCTTTAAGACCGCGGGTAGTAACAGCAGGGGTTCCGATACGGATGCCACTGGTAACCATAGGCGAACGCTCATCAAAAGGCACCATGTTTTTGTTTACAGTGATGTCTACTTGCAATAAAGCGTTTTCCGCCTCTTTCCCTGTGATGTTTTTATTTCTTAGGTCTATGAGCATGAGATGGTTATCGGTTCCGCCGCTGACAATGTGATAACCTTTTTCTTTTAGAGCATTTGCTAAGGTTTGGGCATTTTTTATGATTTGTTTGGCATAATTTTTGAATGAGGGTTGTAGGGCTTCTTGGAAGGCGACAGCCTTAGCGGCGATAACGTGCATCAAGGGACCGCCTTGGGTACCGGGAAAGACGGCGCTGTCTAAAACCTGCCCCATGGTTTTAATTTTCCCCTTGGATGTTTTTTTCCCCATGGGGTTGGGGAAGTCTTTGCCTATCATGATAACACCTCCTCTGGGACCACGTAGGGTTTTATGCGTAGTGCTGGTAACCACATGGCAATGGGGTAGCGGGTCATTCAGCAACCCTGCTGCGATAAGTCCTGCAGGATGGGCAATATCTGCCATTAAAATCGCTCCAACCTCGTCAGCAATAGCCCGAAAACGACGATAGTCCCAGTCTCTGGCGTAAGCACTTGCGCCACAAATAATTAACTTCGGGCGGTGTTGTTCAGCTAACCGAGCAATCTCATCATAATCCAATCGCTCGGTCTCTTTATTGACACCATAAAAAACAGCACGATAAAGGATACCTGAGTAGTTTACAGGGCTTCCATGGGTTAGATGTCCACCATGAGCTAGATTGAAACCAAGAATAGTATCGCCTGGGTTTAGCACCCCTAACATAACAGCCGCATTGGCTTGCGCTCCTGAATGCGGTTGGACATTCACCCATTCTGCATTAAAAAGCTTTTTTAATCGCTCTTGAGCAAGTCGCTCTACTTCATCTACGTATTGACAGCCGCCGTAGTAGCGCTTCCCTGGCAAACCCTCAGCATACTTGTTCGTTAACCACGTCCCCATCGCTTTCAACACTGCAGGACTGACAAAGTTTTCTGAAGCGATTAACTCTATGCCGTTTTGTTGACGCAATCGCTCTTGCTCAATCCAATAAAAAACCTCGTCCTGCATAAGCAAGGTTCAAAAGTAGAAAAATTTGCTATTTACAATATTTCTTAAGCAGCTTCTCTGCACTTTTTTCTCCTAATTCGGCGGCTTTTTTCCAGTCTTCACAAGCCTTTTCTATATTTTGACGATTATAAAACACAATACCACGATTATAAAATGCCATTGCCAATGTAGGTTTTAGTTCTATGGCTTTATTAAGGTCTTTAAGTGCTAAGTTATACTCACCGCGGTGTAGGAAAGCGGTTGCTCGGTTTAAGTACGCTTCGGCAAACTTCGGTGCAATCTCTATCGCTTGATTATAATGGTATAGCGCCTTAGGAATTTGTTCCTTTTCTAAATACAGATTAGCAATGTGGAAATGAACTTCAGCATCCTTTGGGCTTTGTTCTAAAGCTTTTTTAAGCGTCTGTAGGGCTTTATCCCATTGTTGTCGGCGCATGTAAATATGTGCTAACAGCGTGAGTCCTTGTGTTGGTAAAGGTTCTTCCACTCGCATTAAATCCTCGTAAGCTTTATCATATTGTTGGAGATTATAATAGCAAAAGGCGCGGTTTATCAAGGCATTTGGATAATGGGTTTTTAGTTGCAAGGCTTTATTAAAGTAATATAGTGCCTTTTCACAGTTACCTTGTAGTCGTAAAATAGCCCCAAGGTTATTCCATACTATGCCATTATAAGGATTGATGTCAAGGGCTTTTTGATAAAGTTGCCATGCTTTTCTATAATCGCCTTGGATAAGATAGATATTACCTTTATTATTTAAAGCGACAGGGTCGTTGGGGTTTTCTTTTAGAACTTTATCTAATAACGCTATAGCAGCGGAAAATTCATTGGTTTCGGTTTTAATAACAGCTAACTGGATAAGTGCAGGGGCGTAAGAAGGATGATACTTCAATAACGATTTTAATAGTCGTTCCGCTTCTTTATAGGCTTTAAGTTGAATGTACACATCGGCTTTTAAATAAAGGGCTTCTATGTGACGGGGATTGATACTAAGCACTGTGTTCAATGCAGCAAACCCTTTTTTTAGGTCCCCTTTCTCGCTGTACCATTGCGCTAACTTAGGATAAGCAGGAGTAAATTCAGGTGCAATGCGGATGCATTCTAACATCAAAGCAATTGCAGTGTCTCTTTTTTGCAAAGCATAGTAGACTAAAGCATTATGATATAGGTTTTCGGGCTCTCTTTTAAGCGGTTCTAAGGCTTTTAAGTAGTATTCTACGGCTCTGGGGTCATGCATTCTGTCGTAAACTTGTGCTAAGTACCATTTAGAAGGATAGTCCTTAGGGTTAAGTTGCAAAGCTTTTTTGCAAGCGTTTTTTGCTTCTTCAAAGCGGTAGAGCGAGAGCAAAACGGCACAGCGGCAGCGGTACCCTTCTGCATAGTCTTTATAAAGATGAAGAGCGCTATCACAGTCTTGTAAAGCCTCTTGGAACTGATGGAGCTCTTTCTCTGAACGCGCTCTTCCAATGTAATAATTAGGAAGTTGCTCTGTTTGAATAAGGAAACTATAGTCTTCTTTGGCTTGGTTGTAATAACCTAAATATTCTAAAATTTTTGCTCTTAAGCTTCTTGCTTCTTTATGGTTGGGATTACGTGCTAAAATAGCATCTAAACTTTGTAGGGCTTCTCTATAGGCATGGTCTTGGTAAGCTTGGAAGGCTTGCTTATAAAGGGTAGCAGCGTCTTGTGCCCAAAGATAGGATAGCCATAGGCAATTAAACAATAGTATTCGGCAGTTCATTGCTTGTTTTTAGCCGTTTAAGTTTTTTAGGGTTACTTTATAAAAATAAAGACTATGATTTTACGACTTACAAAGGTAAAATACTTTTGCGATGAAGCGAGTGTGGCATATTGCGGTGTTGGTGTGGGGTATAGTGGCAGCCCAGCAACTCAACATTACCCCAGACACCTATTTAGACAACGGCAAACCCGTAAAGCGCTGCGCTACCATGGAGTATGAAGCGTGGCGACGACAACAAAACCCAAATCTCCCTTCCTTAGAAGAATTTGAACGCTGGATGCAACAAAAACTGGTAGAACTAAGACAGCAATTAGCAACCCAAAACCATGGACCTGTTTTATATACCATCCCTGTAGTAGTCCACGTAATTCATGATGGAGAGCCTGTAGGACAAGGACTTAATATATCGCAAGCGCAAATTCAATCGCAAATTGATCGGTTAAATGAGGATTTTCGTAGGTTAAATAGCGATACAGTAAACACGCCAGCGCAGTTTTTACCTGTTGCAGCCGATATTCAAATAGAGTTTTGTTTAGCGCTTTATGACCCCAATGGTAATCCTTTACCTGAACCAGGAATAGATAGGATTGACAGAAACGCAATGGGATGGGCGGCGCCTCCTTATACAACTAACTACATTGATAATGTTATTAAACCAGCAACGATTTGGGACCCTTATCGTTATTTGAATATTTGGGTTACAGATATTCAAAATGGGATTTTAGGCTATGCGCAATTTCCCGAAGGTTCGAATTTATCTGGCTTGCCTACAGGCGCACAAAATGCTAACACAGATGGTGTTGTGGTTCGTTACACCTCCTTTGGAGATATTACAAAGGTGAATACCCCACAATTACAAGCAGGAGCACCCTATAACATGGGACGTACTACTACTCATGAAGTAGGACACTGGTTAGGACTACGCCATATTTGGGGGGATGGTCCCTGTGGAACCGATGATTTCTGTGCCGACACCCCCGAATCGGATGGGCCTAATTTCGGATGTGCACAAGGACACATCTCCTGTGGCACACGAGACATGGTAGAAAACTATATGGATTATTCTGACGATGCTTGCATGAATCTCTTTACCTTAGACCAACGCGACCGCATGTGGGTCGTTATGCAAAACAGCCCCAGAAGAAAAGAACTACCTGCTGCCGCTTCAACCCTATGTAGTTCTACACCCAATATTTTATTTGCTACGGCAACTACTACAACTTCCGAAACAGGCAACACCGCTGGTGTTGATTGTAGAGATTATACCGACTTAAATATTGCTGTACGCATTACGCAAGAGCCTTCAGCAGCAGTTTCAGCAACATTACAGCTAGTCCCTACCTCTACAGCACGTTTAGGAGTAGACTTTGATATTATTAACAGCGTTGTTTCTTTCGTTCCCGGTGCAGGGGCTAACCAAAGTGGTAATTTCGTCATTCGTATCTACGACGATGCCAGCGTAGAAGGAACTGAAACCATAGTTTTAACCTTTACGATTTCTGACCCTAACATCGCAGGGTACGGAAAACCCGATACGCACGTTATAACCATCAACGATGATGACTTTGACCCTGTGCCAGCTGGAATACTTACGGTGTTTGTAGAGAACTTTGAGACGGCAACGCCGCCTAATTTACCTACAGGCTGGACGCAAGCAGCAATTGGTGGTTCTAATGGTGTTAACGACTGGATGGTAGGAACCGATAATCCTGCTTTTGGAAATCAATCGGCTTATATCTCTCAAAACGATAATCAAAACACTTATGATGGTGGTGGTTTACTTGGTGGCGGTAGCCCCTCAGATTATCTACTCATCTCTCCTTGGATTAATGCTGCAGGCATAGGAAACCTTCAACTCTCTTTCTACTACCTTTGCCAAGGGGAAGCATGGAACGGCACCCTTTATGACTATGGAGCCCTATATTATAGTTTGAACGGAACAAACTTCTTCTTAATAGAAGGAGGTACAAACCCCGCAACGAACCCTTATTATAATCAACCTAACTTTGTTCGCCGTCAAATCACCCTGCCTGCAGCAGTCCAAGGACAAAACTTCCAATTAGGTTGGCGATGGGTCAATGATAATTCCGTTACTAATAACCCTCCCTTCAATATTGATAGCGTCCACGTCTTTAGTGTTGGAACTATCCAAGTAGAAAATGTGCTTTCAACAGTTTCAGAATACTTAGGTCCTGGCGATTCAGCTTACTTCTACAACCCTGCTACAGGAAAGCTCATGGCAAAAATCGTTAATTTAGACCCTAATCATGATTACGGATGTGTTAATGTACAAATTGATAGAGCGGGAACAGGTGCTGTAGATTTTCAAGTTGTAGGTGCACCAGCAACACAAAAAACCTTTTTAGTTGTTCCGACGAATAACAACCCTACAGGCGTCTATCGTATTACCCTTTACTATACAGCACAAGAAATCACAGGTTGGGAAAATGCCACAGGAAAACCCTATACCGTATTGCAAGTCTTTAAATCCAATGGAGCAATTCAAAATGTATCGCCTGCTAATCCTTGCGCTAATGGCTGTAATGAAACGTATGCAAACACCACCCAAATAGCTAACTTTGGAAGTGACTGGGCATTTACAGGAGACTTCTCAACAGGCTTCTCTGGGTTCGCCCTGTGTGACGGCTGTATCAACACCAACCCGTTATCCCTTCAATATTTCACCGCTACCTTACAATCTAACGGTGATGTGCTTTTACAATGGCAATGGAATGGTAATGCTCAATTGTTTGATATAGAACGCTCCTTTGATGGGAAAAACTTTACGAAAGTTGGCTTTGTGCTTCCTAAGCAGGCTCAAGAAGCTTATCAGCACATAGATGCTGCGGTACAGCAGTATAACCAACCCATCGCTTATTATCGTTTGCGTGTGGTAGACGATAAAGGTGCAGAACACTATTCTAATGTTGTTGCTGTACGATTGCCTATTCAAGGAACACCTGTGTTGCAAATCTATCCTGTGCCTGTTCAAGAAACCTTGTTTGTTGATGTATTAGCTGCGCAAGGAGAAAACGTAGCAGTGGAAGTATACGATGCCTTAGGCAAGCGAATCCTTTATAAAGAGATGGAAGCGCAACAATCGGGGATACAACACTTTACCCTACCTGCTTCGGAATGGAGTAGCGGTTTATATTTAGTGCGTGTCCGTAGCGGTCAGCGGTGGTTTGAGCAAAAGGTCATGAAATAAATCACAGGGGGGCAAACGCCCCCCATTTTTATTACCCTACATAAAAAAACTTTACCTTTGTCGTATGTTTCCCGAGGCTCCCTCACTCATTAAATCACTAACAAAAGAAGAAAGAGCGTTATTAGACAAAGTAAAAGCAGGGGAACGTATCAGCGACGAAGAAGCCCTCAGCCTATATCAATCGCAAAATATCCCATTCCTTGCCTATTTGGCTTCCCTAATTCGCTACAGAAACCATGGAAAAGAAGCCTATTTTAATCGCAACGTACACATAGAGCCTACAAACATTTGTATTTATGATTGTGCTTTTTGTTCTTTTGCTCGCCGCCCCGGTGAAGGAGGTGCATGGGAATACGACTTAGATACGATAGAACAAATCGCGCTTAGCTATAAAGATAAAGGAATTACTGAAGTCCATATTACTGGAGGAGTGCACCCAAAAAGAGATGTAAAATACTATGGAGAAATGTTAAAACGTATTAAAACCATTTTACCCCATGTCCATATTAAAGCGTTTACAGCAGTAGAATTGCAAGTAATGTGCATGCGCTCTAAAATGAGCATAGAAGAGGGATTGTTGTATTTAAAAGATTGTGGTTTGGACTCTATTCCCGGCGGGGGAGCAGAAATCTTCCATCCAGAAATTCGTAAGCAAATTTGCAATACCAAGGCAACGACAGAAGTGTGGCTTGCTATTCATGAAACCGCCCACCGCTTAGGTATCCCCTCCAACTGCACTATGCTTTACGGACACATAGAAGACTATACCCATCGCATTCACCACATGCGATTACTAAGAGAACTACAGGACAAAACCCAAGGCTTCAATTGCTTTATACCTTTAAAATTTAAACGAGAAAACAATCGGCTTTCTTACTTAGAAGAGACTTCCTTGTTAGAAGATTTAAAAAACTACGCTGTTGCCAGAATTTATATGGACAACATCCCTCATTTGAAAGCGTATTGGCCCATGATAGGGAAATCAACAGCGCAATTAAGTTTACATTTTGGTGTAGATGATTTAGATGGCACCATAGATGATAGCACGCGTATTTATTCTATGGCGGGTGCAGATGCCCACCCTGTAATGCGAACAGAAGAGTTAGTCGCTTTAATCCAAAGTGCTGGCTTTATCCCAGTAGAACGAGATTCTCTTTATAACAAATTAAAAGTTTACCAAGACGCCCTTTCACATGTATAGTTTACCCGCTGTAGGTCAACCGCTCTTTTTTTTGCGACATGGTGAAACCGATTATAATCGGCAAAACATTATTCAAGGACGCCATATAGATGCTTCACTAAATGAACGCGGAAAAAGGCAAAGCAGAGCATTTTTTGAAGCTTATCGCTCCATTCCGTTCCAAGCTATTTTTGTAAGCACCTTAAAGAGAACCTTGGAAACCGTGGAACCCTTTCAAAAACATTTGAAAATACCTGTGATTGCTTTACCTGGATTAGATGAGATGGATTGGGGGGAACTGGAAGGAAAACCTATGGAAGGTGAGGTAAAAACCCAGGTTCAGTATTATATTCAACGTTGGAAGCAAGGGGCGGTGGATGTAGCGCCTCCCGGCGGAGAAAGCCCTTTACAAGTCCAACAACGAGCTACAAGCGCTCTTAAACAAGTATTAACTCAATTTCCCAATGCTCCCCTGTTAATCTGTACCCATAGCCGTCTTTTAAGAATTTTATTTTGTTCTTTGTTGCGCTATCCTTTAAGTGCTATGCAGTGTTTCCCTTCGCATAATGCGGCTTTACATATCATCGCTCGCCTGCCAAAAAATCTTTTTTACGTCCATCGCTATAACGATACAACCCATTTACTTTTATGCGAATAACCTTAGTTTCGTATTTGAATACCTTACCTTTTGTATGGGGTTTACAACAATGGAAATCGGCACAGCTGTTAAAAGCCCCTCCAGCCCAATGCGTGGAACATTATGAACAAGAAAAAGCAGCAATCGCCTTAGTCCCTGTCGCAGGACTGCTAACCATGCAGCGACCATGGAAACGACTAAAAAACTTCTGTATTGCCAGCTACCAAAAAGTAGAAACCGTACTTCTGCTTTCTAATGCCCCCTTAGAGGAATTAACTAAAATCTACTTAGACCCCGATTCCAGAACTTCTAATCTTTTAATCCAAATTCTTTTTAATCACTTTTTGAAGAAAGAGGTAACTTTTATTCCGGGTGTTAAACAGGTGTTTTATCGAGAACGAGAGGCGGGCTATGTGCGTATCGGCGACAAAGCCCTATGGGAACGCCCTTTATTCTCTTATGCTTATGACTTAGCAACCCTGTGGTATCAATACAGCCGCTTACCTATGGTGTTCGCCGTGTGGATTGCAGACCCAAAAGTGCCTAAAAAGATACTACAACAACTGCACCATTATTTATCTATGGGCGTAAATGCTATCGAGCAGCAAGTACCTCAGTGGGCAAGTGCCTACGAAGTAGACCCTGCATTCCTTAAAACCTACTTAACCCAAGCAATTCATTATCATTTCAATGAAACAACAGAACAAGCACTCCAATTATTTTTATCTTTGTCAAAGCAATGCGCTACTTTTTATTTTTCTTAATCATTGCTGTTGCATGGGCACAATATGATGCTTATCAGCTTTCTGGAATGGTGTTAAATCGCCATAGCGGTGAACCTATTCCTTATGTTCATATCGTTGCAACAAAAAGCCGCCAAATCGTGATTGCCAACAAAGAAGGTTTTTTTAGTTTAGCCGTAGACCCTTACGACACTTTGATTTTTTCCGCATTGGGCTACCATAAAGGACGATTATCCATCCCCGATTACTTAAAAGAATACCAACCCAAAGACCAATATATCTATGTAATTCAATACCTTGTAGAAGACACCATTGAATTACCCGCAGTCGTGATTTTTCCCTATAAAAACGCCCAGGAATTAAAGACAGCGATTGTAAACATGCCTGTCCAAACAGAACCTATGCAAATCGCTTACAATAATGTTTCGCCGCAGATTGTAAAATATTTCATGGAACATTTGCCTGCAGACCCTGAAGAACGGGTTCAAGCCGCCTATCAAAGGTATTTGATGTTTCAACGACAAGCCTTCCAACGTCCCTATGTGCCCTTGTTAGACCCTATTGCTGTCATGCGATTAGTTAACTACTTGGCTAAACAAGCCAAAAGCAAAAAACGCAGTAAAAACTATAATTACTGGATAGATGAAGATTAAAACCGCTGTTATTGGTTATGGTTTCATAGGAAAACGCCATGCAAAAATCTTAAATCAACTACCGCAAGTTCAATTACACGCCATTGTAGATAATGACCCCAAAGCGTTACAAAAGGCTCAAAAAGACTATCCGAAAACTTTATGTCTTCCTTCTATAGAAACCTTATTAGAAACGCATCCAATAGATGCGATTCATGTTTGTACACCCAATGGTTGGCATTATTATCATTGCTTCTTAGCCTTAGAGCGTGGTTGTCATGTGCTATGTGAAAAACCTTTGACTTTATCCTACAAAGAAGCGATAGAGCTAATTCAAAAAGCACAAGAACAAAAACGCCATTTTGTTTGCATGCTTCAGAATCGTTGGACGCCTATTGCACAGTGGTTAAAAAAAATCATAGAAGAGAAACGACTTGGGAAATTGCTTTATGTCAAAGTAGACTGCATTTGGAACCGTGATGAACGCTATTACCATAGTGCTCCATGGCGTGGAACGCTACAATGGGACGGTGGTGTGCTCTATACACAATTCAGCCATTACGTAGACCTGCTATGTTGGCTCCTCCAAGACATTACTTTAATCACTGCAGAAGGATACAACCTGCACCACAACTACTTAGGAAAAGACTGGATAGATACAGGGACTTTTTCTTTCTCCACCTCTGAAACCCGTGGACATTTTTTCTTCTCTACCTGTGCTTATCAAGAGAATTTAGAAAGTAGTTTAACTTTAATCGGAGAACAAGGCACCTTGAAAGTAGGTGGACAATACATGGAAAAATGTTTACATGTTGCATTAAAAGATAAAACACTTATGCCTCCGATAAAACAAGTTCAACAAAACACTTATAACGGGGTTTTCAAAGGAAGCGCTGCTTTACACCATGAAGTGATTGAACGGTTTTACAAAGCGATTATAGCAGAAAATTGGGATTATCAGCAGGTTTATGAAGCGGCTCGTTCAATAGCGCTCATAGAACAGTACTATCAGCAAGTGCGTTTAACCATTAAAAAAACCTAACTTCGCACCCATGATTAAATTGCAAATTATTGGTTACTTAGGAGCAGACGCTATCGTCAAACAAATAAATGACCGCTACGTAATAGAATTCAACGTAGCGCATACAGAGCGCTTCAAAGGTGCAGACGGCATCCAGCGGGAACGAACCATATGGGTACGCTGCAGCTATTGGCGCAATAAAGAACAACTAAAAGTCGCAGAATATTTAAAAAAAGGAAAACAAGTCTATGTAGAAGGTATTCCAGGCACTTCGGCTTACATCAATCAAGAGGGGAATGCGGTAGGACGTATGGAATGTCGTGTAACCCGTTTAGAGCTCTTAGGAGGTGGTACACGAACCGCTATGGAAGGCTTTACTACCCCAGAACCCCAACAAAAGTTTGAAGTTCCTGAAGAGCCGCCCATTTCTGAAGTTCCAGAACCAGGACCAGCTGTGCCCCCTTCTGAAGAAGGAGACGATGAAGACGATTTGCCCTTTTAATGGCTTACGAAGGCGTCCGTAAATACCTCTTACCCGAAGTCGTTGCACGACTAAAACCTCTGGAACTAAAAGCAAAAGCGATTGTAGAAGGGTTCATCACAGGACTCCATAAAAGCCCCTATCATGGCTTCTCTATTGAATTCGCAGAACACCAACCCTACAGCAAAGGCGATAACCTGAAAGCCATAGATTGGAAAGTCTTCGCCCGAACCGAACGACTTTATATAAAAAAATACGAAGAAGAAACCAATGTGCGTACCTATGTGCTTTTAGACGTTAGTGACTCTATGTGCTATCCTACAGAAGGGATTTCTAAATTGGAATACGCAGTTTACTTAAGCGCAGCTTTGATTTATTTGTTATTAAAGCAGCGCGATGCTGTGGGTTTAGCCCTGTTTGATGAGCGTTTAAGGGAATTTTTCCCACCTCGTTCTCGCCGCTCGTGGCTCATCCCCCTATTGGAAAGCTTGGACAAACAACTAAAAAGAACTTCTTATTTCCAACGTACTACCGCTATTGCAGAAACCATCGCCCAAATGGCTGTGCGATTCCATAGACGCAGCTTTATCTTGCTCATTACAGACCTCTTCGCCCCCGAATTAGCAATAGAACCCCTTGTGCGAAGTATTAAACAACTACAAGCCAATAAACACGAAGTTATTATCTTTCAAATCCTTGATGAAGAAACAGAAGTTGCATTAAACTTTGATAACAAACCTGTAATCTTAAAAGATTTAGAAACCGCAGAAGAGATAGAAATTTTGCCTTCGGTAGTAAAATCACTTTATGAGCGTCGTGTTCGCAGCTATTTCCAAACCTTAGCGGCTTATTGCTACCAATGGCAGATTGATTTTGTTCCTTTGTCTATTAAAACGCCGTATGATAAGGCGTTGCTAACGTATTTGACAAAACGAAAACATCTTTATTAGGCTATGGAAACGATGCAATACAGGAATTTAGGGAAGGCGGGGGTAAAGGTAAGCGTCCTTTCCTTGGGCTCATGGGTAACATTCGGCAGACAAGTAGACGTAGAACTGGCAAAAACCCTCATTAAGTACGCTTATGACCACGGCGTAAACTTCTTTGATAACGCTGAAGTCTACGGACGTGGGCGCTCAGAACAAATCATGGGTGAAGCCTTCAAACAATTAGGACTGCCCAGAGATAGCTACATGGTTTCCAGTAAAGTCTTCTTCGGTTCCGTACCTGAACCGCTGCCAACCCAAAAGGGACTAAGTAGAAAACATATCTTTGAAGCTTGTCACCAAGCACTGAAACGATTACAAACCGACTATTTAGACCTTTACTTTTGTCATCGTCCAGACCCCGAGGTGCCCGTAGAAGAAATCGTTTGGAGCATGCATCAATTGATTATGCAAGGGAAAGTGCTTTATTGGGGAACTTCTGAATGGAGTGCGGTGCAAATCATGCATGCCCATTTAATCGCTCAACAACACCACCTTGTGCCTCCTGTAATGGAACAACCCCAATATAACCTCTTTTTCAGAAAACGTGTAGAAGACGAATACGATTATCTTTATAAAACCGTAGGCTTAGGAACGACTATTTGGTCGCCTTTAGCCAGTGGTTACCTTACAGGAAAGTATTTAGAAAATCCCAAGGCAGAAGGGCGTTTTAATCTACCGAAGTTTGAATGGTTGTGGGAAAGTGTCTTAGGTAATAAACCCCGAATTCGTCAACGGGCAACGCAACGCTTTGTCCAATTAGCGGAAAAATTAGCGATGACGCCAGCACAATTAGCCATCGCCTGGTGTTTGAAAAACCCAAACGTTTCTACGGTCATCCTTGGTGCTTCCAAGTTAGAACAATTAAAAGAGAACTTAGATACGCTTCAGCACTTAGATAAATTGACACCTAAGGTGATGGAGAAAATAGAAAAAATCATGTTGCCTGCTTCGGACAAGGTGTAGTGGGATGCGGCTGCTACATTTACAAATGGGTCCGCAGCACCCTGCGACCCATGGTGTGCTAAAAGTAGAACTTTGGTTAGACGGAGAAATCATAGAAAAATTGCGTTTGCACATCGGTTTTATGCATCGCTGCTTTGAAAAACACGCAGAAAACCTAACTTATGAGCAAATCATCCCCTTTGTAGACCGCTTAGACTACCTAAGCGCAATGAATTGTGAGCACATTTATGTGATGGGAGTAGAAAAAATGCTTGGTATTGAAGAAAAAATTCCTAAACGCATCCATTATATCCGGGTATTAGTCGCCGAATTAAATAGAATCGCTTCTCATTTGCTTGCTATCGGTGCTTTTGGAATAGACTTAGGATTAGTTACAGCTTTTCTTTGGTGCTTCCGAGATAGAGAACACATTTTGAATCTTTTAGAATGGCTTAGCGGCGCAAGAATGTTATATAGCTACATGGGGATTGGTGGCGTGTTTTTTGAATTACCCCTCGGCTTTGAAGAACGAACCAAAGAATTTTTAGATTATTTCCAACCCAAATTGCAGGAATTAGAAGTGCTTATGAATGAAAATCCTATATGGTTAAGTCGTACAAAGGGGATAGGTATTTTGCCACTTCCTTTAGCAATAGATTATGGTTGTAGTGGTCCTGTGCTTCGGGGTTCTGGACTGCGCTGGGATGTTCGTAAAGTAGACCAATATAGTGTGTATCCCGAATTAGACTTTGATATTCCCATAGGAGAACAGGGAGACAGTTGGGATAGATTCTATGTACGTTTTCGTGAAATAAAAGAGAGTGTTAAGATTTGTTATCAGTGCTTAGAGCGCTTACAAAAACATTACAAACGTTCTTCGGATTTTGACCCACGGAAATGGATGCCTAAGAGAATTCGTCCTAAGCAACAGCAATACTACGTTCGTGGAGAAAGTCCACGAGGAGAATTAGGTTTCTTTTTTATTACAACGGGTAAAAGTGATATTCCGTTTCGCTGTAAAGTTAGAAGTCCCAGTTTTTCTAATTTAAGTGTTTTGGAAGCTATAGCCCCTGGACATTATTTTGCAGATTTCGTAGCGATTTTAGGTTCTATTGATATTGTGTTGTGTGAAGTAGACCGTTAAGAAGTTGTTAGGAAACTTTGAAAGTTCCCTAAGTTTCCGGCAAAAAGGCACATGGAAAAACCTGTACTGAGGTTCCTCGCTTTCGCTCGGAATGACGCGCAGTAATGGGATGGCGCACATAACTTCAAAAACAAAAAACGCAAAAACCGCAGACTGCACGCACAAACCCAA
>WFXK01000226.1 GCA_015490695.1 Bacteroidota bacterium
GGTAGTGCAGCGTATAGCGAATGCAAGAAGTTCAAAAACCGCTCTATGGCTCCCTTAGCAAGATTTTCTTTGATTTCGTAAGCAGTAGGTAAAGAAACACTTTCAAAAGGGAGTTGGAAGTAATGGAGTAACAAATATTCGGCTAAGGCAATGCGCACTTCATGATTAGGGATTCTTAAAGTGAAAGCGACAGAGTGGTCAGGTAGTTGCAAACGTTTATCTAAGGTTAAATACCCTGTTTGAAACATTAAAGCGATTAGACTGATGCGTTGTAGTTCATAGGTTCTTAAGATGGAAGCAGAGATTTGTGTTTTTTCCAGTGAAGCAATGGGGATGTTAAGATGCTGTTTTTGAGCGAACTCTATAAGGAAGGAAGGCGTGGCAGTAGTAAACCAATAAACATCAAAAGTTTTTTCGTCTAAGTAGAGCAGGACATCATAGGGATTATAAACACAATTTTGAATCCGATGTTGTTCGTAGGTTAATTGAGCATCTTGGGGGTTGTAACCATAGAAATCGTATCCGTTGTACCAATGGCGGATGTGCTTCAAGGTTGTGCTAAGTTCTTTGGAGTCCTCAGGTAAGAAGTCTTTGAAATAGTGGAGGAATTCCTCTTCTGTATATCCGCAAATTGTTGCAAAGTCAGAATGTAGAGAAATATCTCTTAAGTTGTTGAATCCAGAAAATAGGGAGACGTGAGCGAACTTAGTCACTCCTGTAACGAACAAAAAAGCAATGTAGCGGTCTTGAGCTTTCAAAGTCTTATACAGAGAACGCAACCAATCCCGCACAGAACGAAAAAAATCTGCTCTCAATAAATTTTCCGTCAACAGCATATCATATTCATCTATTAGTACTACAACCCCTTTGCGATGACGCTCGTATAAACGGCTTATTAGTAAAGCAAGAAGCGCTTTAGTTTCACGTTCCCAGGAAAAATACTCTTCCATATTGCATTCTAAATAGATGGAGTATAGCACTTCGTTAAAACTCCTTTGAATAGCTGATAAGGTGCCTGTGGTATTTATGAGATTAAAATCAATTCTAATCACCGGGTATTTTTCCCAATTCCAACGTTCATAAATATAAAGTCCTTTGAATAATTCTTTTTCGCCTTGGAAAAAATAATAAAGGGTTGATAAAAACAAACTTTTCCCAAATCTTCTGGGACGAGATAAAAAAAAGAACCTCCCCATGTTCAACAGCTTCTCTATGAACAACGTTTTATCTACGTAAATATATCCTTGCGTTCTTAGTACTTTGAAATCTGAAGTGCCTATGGGTAACTTTTGTCCCATCGCTCAACAAATTTACACGGAAATCTGCTCATAAACTGCCTGCAACTGCCGCCGTTGTCTATCAAATGTCAATGAAATCAAAAAAACTTTTCCACAGCGACCTAAATACTTCTGATGATAACCCTTACTTTTTATCTGTTCTATCCCTTTTGAAAGTTTTTCCCCATTCACTTTGAACTCTATTACGTATGCATTGTTTCCTACAACAAACGACAAATCTGCTCTGCCTCTGATAGAAATATCTTCTGCAACAGGAGCAATGTCTAACAACCATAGAATAGTAAAAAGTAAATCTCTGTGAAAGTCTTCATAATGGAAGATTTTTCCTTTAGTTTCATAAGGTAGTGCAGCGTATAGCGAATGCAAGAAGTTCAAAAACCGCTCTATGGCTCCCTTAGCAAGATTTTCTTTGATTTCGTAAGCAGTAGGTAAAGAAACACTTTCAAAAGGGAGTTGGAAGTAATGGAGCAAGAGGTATTCGGCTAAGGCGATACGCACTTCATGGTTAGGGATTCTTAAAGTGAAAGCGACAGAGTGGTCAGGTAGTTGCAAACGTTTATCTAAGGTTAAATACCCTGTTTGGAACATTAGAGCGACTAAACTAATGCGTTGTAGTTCATAGGTTCTTAAAACAGAAGTAGAGATTTGCATTTTTTCCAGTGAAGCAATAGGAATATTAAGGTGATGTTTCTGAGCAAATTCTATAAGAAAAGAAGGCGTAGCAGTAGTAAACCAATAGACATCAAACGTTTTTTGTCGCAAGTAAAGCAGAATATCATAGGGGTTATATACACAATTTTGCGTTCTATGTTGTTCGTAAGTTACTTGGGAATTTTTTTTGTCGTAGCCATAGAAGTCGTATCCATTGTACCACTGACGGATTATTTGTAAGTTTTGCCGTAATTGTTGTGGATTTTCAGGTAAGTAATCTTTGAAATAGTGGAGGAATTCTTTTTCTGTGTATCCGCAGATAGTAGCGAATTCTTCTGTTAGGGAAATATCTTCTAAGTTGTTAAACCCGGAGAATAGAGAGACGTGAGCGAACTTTGTTACACCTGTAACAAACAAAAAAGCAATATAGTGGTCGTTATCTTTTAAAACCCGATAGAATTGTCTTAAGAAGTTGCGAACTTCGTGAAAGACCTTAGGATTTAGTAAGTTATCTGTCAAAGGGACATCATATTCGTCTATAAGAACAACAACAGAACTATTTTCTTTCCTACTCAAATGCTCTATCAGATTTCTAAAGTTAATGGAAGGGGGGAATTTCGCATTGTAGTACCTCTGAAGGCCATAAGCATCAAACACACCCCTCAGTAACTCATTAAGGCTCAGTATAAAAGCTTCTTTATCAAAAGGGGTAGTAGCTGTCATAGATAGGCGAATTACAGGATACTTTTCCCATTTCCAACGCTCGTAAATATAAAGTCCTTTGAACAAATCTTTTTCACCTCGGAAGAAATAATAAAGTGTTGATAAAAATAGCGTTTTCCCAAATCTCCGAGGACGAGATAGGAAAAAAAATCTTCCTGTATTGAGCAGTTTTTCTATAAACAAAGTTTTATCTACATAAACATAATTTTCCCTTCTTAGAATTTTGAAATCCGAAGTGCCAATGGGTAATTTTTGTTTCATTGCTCTACAAATTTAGGCAGAGATTGCCTCATAAACTGCTTGCAGTTGCCGCTGCTGTTTATCAAACACCAAAGAAACTAAAAAAACTTTTCTACAACGACCTAAATACTTTTGATGATAACCTTTACTTTTTATTTGTGCTATTCCCTCTGAATCGTTTTTTCCATTTACTTTGAACTCTACTACAAATGCATTGTTTCCTACAACAAACGACAAATCTGCTCTACCTTTGATAGAAATATCTTCTGCGATGGGAGCGATGTCTAATAGCCATAAAATAGTAAAAAGCAAATCTCTGTGGAAGTCCTCATAGTGAAAGATTTTTGCTTTGGTTTCGTAAGGCAAAGCAGCGTAAAGAGAATGCAAAAAGTTTAAGAATCGCTCTATTTTTCCTTTAGCAAGGCTTTCTTTGATTTCGTAAGCCGTAGGTAAAGAAACCTGCTCAAAAGGTAATTGGAAGTAATGGAGCAACAGGTATTCTGCTAAAGCAATACGCACTTCATGATTAGGAACTCTTAAAGTAAAAGCAACAGAATGGTCAGGGAGTTGCAGACGTTTGTCTAAGGTTAAATACCCTGTTTGAAACATTAGAGCGACTAAACTAATGCGTTGTAATTCATAGGTTCTTAGGATAGAAGTGGAGATTTTAGCTTTTTCCAAAGAAGCAATAGGGATACTAAGTTGGTGTTTTTGAGCGAAGTCTATGAGGAAGGCAGGCGTAGCAGTAGTAAACCAGTAAACATCAAAAGTTTTTTCATCTAAATAAAGCAGAACGTCGTAAGGGTTGTAGACACAATTTTGAATCCGATGCTTCTCATAACTTAGTGGGGAATTCTGCGGGTCGTAGCCATAGAAATCATAGCCGTTATACCATTGCCGAATGTGTTGCAAGGTTCTGCTAAGTTCTTTTGAGTTTTTAGGTAAAAAATTTTTGAAGTAATGGAGGAATTCTTCTTCTGTGTATCCACAAATTGTTGCAAAGTTAGAATGTAGGGAAATATCTTTTAGGTTATTGAACCCGGAGAATAGAGAGACGTGGGCGAACTTTGTTACACCTGTAACAAACAGAAAAGCAATATAGTGGTCGTTATCTTTTAAAACCCGATAGAATTGTCTTAAGAAGTTGCGAACTTCGTGAAAGACCTTAGGATTTAGTAAATTATCTGTCAAAGGGGCATCATATTCGTCTATAAGAACAACAACCCCCTTTTGATATTTTTCTCTTAATCCTTGGAGCAGAATTTCTAAAGCATCATTGCAAGTCATTGAATCATCCCATGGTATCCCTTCTTTAATGTACCAACGCTGTAAGCGAAATTTTAATTGGCTTTCCACTTTTTCTGTTTTAGAAGCACTAATGCTTGCCATAGAAAACCTCAGTACAGGGTATTGCTCCCACTTCCAACGTTTATAGATATAAAGTCCTTTGAATAATTCTTTTTCTCCTTGGAATAGATAATAAAGTGTTGACAGAAACAAACTTTTTCCAAATCTCCGAGGACGAGATAGGAAAAAAAATCTTCCTGTATTGAGCAGTTTTTCTATAAACAAAGTTTTATCTACATAAACATAATTTTCCCTTCTTAGAATTTTGA
>WFXK01000227.1 GCA_015490695.1 Bacteroidota bacterium
TTCAGATGTGTATAAGAGACAGGGTAAACATATTTTCGAAAGGCTTCTAAAATCTCTTGTTCCATAGCAGCCGTAAGTTGAACCGGTTTTTCCTGCGTATAGCGGCGCATCATGTAGTTTTCTATTTCGGCTATGGATTCTTTCAAATGGTCTTTAAAGCGTTTTTCATCTTCTTGGCTTTCTTGTAGACGCGCTAATAAAGTTCCTAATTTTTCTACTCTTCTATTTTTTCGTTTGTAAAGGTATTCTTTGCGCTCTTTTGCTTTGAAGGTTTTGATTTCTCGTTTTAGTTTCGTATAGGCTTTTTTAAGGGCGGACGAAGGTTGCCAATCTTTTTCTTTGACAACGATTTCCGAATGCCGTAAAGGAATTTTTAAGGTTACTACCCACTGCTGCCCCTCCTTCTTCCAGTGAACTTCTAAAGTTACGGGATAGTTATAACGCTTAAAATAACGTTGTAGGTTCTGTACATATAAATCCAATTGGCGCTTCAGATGATGAATAAGCGCTGGACTTTCTAAGACTTCTGCGCCGTATAGACGGTATTCCATAATGGAGGGCAAAGGTAGGAAATGTGTTTTAATGACAGGAGTAAAAAACAACCTTTCGTCAACTTGCTTTCTTTTCCATCTTTCTATAATTTTGCCTGCGTTGCCGGGGTAGCTCAGTGGTTAGAGCGCCTGACTGTGGATCAGGAGGTCACGGGTTCGAGTCCCGTCCCCGGTACAGAGTGAACAAAATCAAACCAAGACTTATTCGGGGATTTAAAGATTATCTACCCAAGGAATTGCTCCCTAAAAAAGCATTGTTAAACTTAATTATAGAAATTTACGAACGTTACGGTTTCTCTCCACTTGAAACTCCCGCTTTAGAATATAAAGAAGTTTTACTAGGATACGGCTCAGAAGCAGAAAAACAAATTTATCAGTTTGAAGATCCCGAAGGTAATGAAGTAGGTTTACGATTTGACTTAACGGTTCCGCTTTCGCGGGTCATCGCTATGTATAAAGATTTACCTAAACCTTTTAAACGTTATCAAATCCAACCCGTATGGCGATACGATAAGCCCGACCCGGGAAGATTTAGAGAATTTATCCAATGTGATATTGATATTATCGGAAGTGCTTCCATGGATGCAGATACCGAAATACTCGCAGTAATGTATGAAATCCTTAGCAGATTAGAACTTAATTTCAAGATACGAATCAACAACAGAAAAATCCTGAATGCTATAGTAATTGCTGCAAACATCTCCGAAGATAAAACTTTAGACGTTTTTAGAACCATAGATAAATTAGACAAAGTAGGGTTAAAGGGGGTAGTCCAACTTTTAGGAAAAGGGCGAAAAGATCAATCAGGTGCTTTTATACCGGGAATAGGATTAAATCAAATACAAATCCAAAAGATTACAGAGTTCATTCGTTATGAAGGCAATAATCGGGAAGAAGTGCTGCAGTTCTTAGAGAAATCGTTGCAAGGGGTATCTATTGGTTTAGAGGGCATAGAAGAATTAAGGCAGATTCATAAAAACTTAGAAGCCTTAGGAATAAAGGAACATGTGGTAATAGATCCCTCATTAGCACGAGGACTGGATTATTATACAGGTCCCATTTTTGAAGCGGTACTAATAGATGCACCTCGTTTTGGTAGTGTAATGGGGGGTGGAAGGTACGACCATTTAATTGAAATATTTACAGGAGAACATACCCCTGCAACAGGAGCTTCTATTGGTATTGATCGCTTATTAGCTGCCTTAGCCTACTTAAAAAAAATAGAAACACGAAACAGCGTTGCAGACGTACTTATCACTGTTATGGTGCCTGAAAAAAAAATAGAATATTTCAAAATCGCCACACAACTTAGAAATGCAGGGATAAAAACCACTCTTTACATGGGAAAATCTGTTTCTATTAGCAAGCAACTTAAGTATGCCGATAGATTGGGAATCCCCATAGCAGTCATTATCGGACCCGATGAATTTGAAAAAAACCAAATAACTATTAAAGATTTAAGAAAAGGAGCAGTGCTTTCTACTATTATTAAAGAAAGAAAAGAATGGCTTGAAAAGAAACCAGGACAAATTACTGTTGCAAAAGAAGAGTTTGTAGAACGTATTAAAGAATTAGTTAAAAACCAAGACGGAAAGCTATAATAGATAAGGCTGTAATCAAGTTATACGTATGCCTATTAATAGAATATCACCTATGTGATGACAATTATTTCACCATGCTAACAGGGCTTCATAGAATTTTTTCTGTTGTGCCTCCACAGACAAGGTGCCATAATAATGCAATAATCGTAAAAAATGTTTTGTTCCTAACTTGCTACGTTTTGGTCCTCCAATCTAATCTGCATAACCGTCGCTACATATATACAGCAGATCCTGGGGATAAACCTTAAAAGTAAGTTCACTAAACAAATCCTGTTCTAAAGAAACGTGTTTTTCGTATCCAACAGACATTTTATCGCCTGAAATAACGATTATTCCTTCTTTTTTGGTTACGCTTTTGCCAAGCTCAGGGAGATCCATATCTTTGGATCTGTACAAATACAGTGGACGTCTTGCTCCTGCAAAAGTTATTGTACCAGAAGATTTATCCCACAGGCACAAGGCACAATCCATACCGTCTGGGCGTGGTGTTTTCCCTCTACGACTAAATACTTCAATAACCCGCCTGCGTGCTCTGTTCAAGGTAGTTGCAGGAGAACGTAATCCCTGTTCTATCACTAATTGATTTAAAAATATCGTTACAAATCATGCTCATAAAAGCACCTGGGATACCATGGCCAGTACAGTCACACGCAGCAAACAACACTTTATCTTCATCTTTATATACCCAATGATAATACATCACGGGGCAAAGATACATCACCTTGCCCCTTTAGGCAAGGTGCACAACCCATTCGTTGAATTTTAAAAAGCATGGGAGCAAGAATTGTTTCCATGCCCTACCTGCCCTATCTTTAAGGGCAAAAAATATAAAAACAAAATCTACCCAAAAACAACGCCGCAAGTTATTCGGCGGCATTGACGTCCACAAAGATAAACTATTTTGGTGTATTGTGGATAAAACCGCTAAAGTCATCTTCAAAGCCGAAATAGAATGGTGGCCACAAGACCTTGAACTCCTAGCTAAATGGTGTAAAAACAAAGGCGTAAAAGCCATCGCCATTGAAAGTACTGATGTATTATGGATGGGCATCGCAGACCCTTTTGAAAAAGTGGGCATTGCAGTCCGTTTATACCATCCCCAACGCCTCAAAAGCATGAAAGGAGATAAAAGTGACCAAAGCGACGCTTACAAGTTAGCATTGCTGTGTATGCAAGATGCACTGAAGGAAACTTTTATCGCCAAAAGACTCCAACGTAGAATGCGGCTGCTTACACGGCACTACAAAATGCTCCGCTGTGAACAAATAAAAGTCAAAAACCGAATTTATCGTTTATTGTGGAGTGAAGGAGTTCGCTTAGACCGCGTATGGAAACATCCTTTCCGTTCTTCGGCTTTTATCCATTGTCTGCATTTCTTGAAACAATGGAAGGGAGATACCAAACAACTTCAGCATTTCTTACAAAATCTTTCAGGAACCAATTCAAAAAAGAGGCGACTACTACAACAGAAAGCTTTAACAAAACCCCTTAGTCCACAAGCAAGAGTGTTGTTAGCACTCCTTTTAGAGCGATTGTCTATCAATCAGAAAGAAACCTCCTTAGTGCGGGAAGAGTTACTAAAAACAGTAGAGCGAAGAGGATGGAAGGAGGCTTATGAGCGTCTTAGAAGTATTCCGGGCATGGGCATGTGGACAGCCAAGTAGGACCTAAGCCACACAAGCATTTCAGAACAGCCAAGCAATTAGCCCGTTGGATAGGATTAACCCCTGCTGACGACATCTCTGCAGGGAAAAAGTTGAAACGTTCCATAACAACAGGTAACAAACTTCTAAAGCTTGAGTTGGTAGAAGCAGCACAAGCAGCAGCACGAACCAAAACATGGTTAGGTTACAAGTGGAAACAACTTACTAAAAGGGGATTACCCCGAAAGAAAGCAACCATAGCCATTGCACGAAAAATAGCGGTAATAGCTTGGGTGCTTCTCTCTCAAAACACTTATTACGTAGACTTCTACCATACGAACAAAAAGCCGGGTAATTTTGTAGCGAATCAAAAAAGCCGTTTGCAAAGTGGCTTAATAACACAGGGCTGTACGCCCGAACCAACCCATTGTGCTTATAAGCACGAGGAGGAAACTGAGCATCGCTCTGTTAACTATAGCAAAAGGGCGGCTGCATCCTGAACTTTTAGCTTCAAACCCACACGCTGGGCAAAACCTGTACTACGACTCTCAATTTGAGCGCACAAAACCGACTTCTAAAAATTCCGGAGGAAAATTAAAACTTTTCTTTATTCAATCTCCTTCCAATAAGTTCTATGAATTTTTCCTAAGGTTGCTTGAGTTGCGGCTTGTAAACGCGCTGATAAGGGATTAAAATCGCCTACCCAGCCTAATTCTATCTCTTTGAACCCCATTGCACGAGCATCATCCATGTTGCACATCGCCATACCGACATCTAAACCATAACGCTGATACTTAGGAACTACTCCAATAATTAACACACGTCCCCGAGTTAAAATACCTTTTTTGCGATACCATTCATAATCATTACGCTTACGCCAGGCAAATAATAACTTTTGCCACCAAGGAAATTTACCTTTAAGCGGCTTAAAAATCTGATTTAAATCAGGAAGACAAAACAAAATTCCCGCAGGTTCATCATTAACA
>WFXK01000228.1 GCA_015490695.1 Bacteroidota bacterium
GTAAAGAAGGCATTCTTTTAATACAAACTCGCCTCTTATAAGCAACATAGATAACCGCAGGGGGTAGATTCAAAGGCGTGAAATAAGTTCTTACAGAAGGGAAAAAAGCCTTAATATGCTTGAGAGAAAGTAAAGAATATTGAAACTGCACATAGGCACCTTGACGACTTAAGTATTGTTGAATGTTTTGAAATAGTTGTCGTTGTTGTTCTGTGGAAAAAATTGCTAAGGGTAGAGAAGAGATAAAATAATCCACTTTTTGAATACGGGCTTTTTGGAGATAATGGGGAAAATTTAGGGCATCATCATGGATGAGGTGAAGGCGTTTATCTTGGATTTTTTTTAAAAAATTTAGCATTTCGTTATTGATTTCAAAAGCCCATAGTTGGGTTTCGGGTTTCATGCGGTTTAATAATGCACGGGTGATGACACCTGTTCCGCAACCTAATTCAACGATGATATTTGCATGGCGGAAGTCTACAGGCTCTATCATTTTTTTTACTAAAAACCGTGAGCTGGGGGCAATAGCGCCGATTTGCCGAAATCGCCTTGTCGCCTCCTGAATAAAGATAAAGAAAGACACGCTCACAAGTTTATTAAAATTGCTCTATATCTTTGTGCCCTATGTACGAAATCGCTATTATTATTATATTCGTTCTGGGTTATGCTGTTATTATCTTAGAACATCCCTTAAAAATCCACAAAAGCGCAACTGCCCTGCTTACAGGTGTGCTGTGTTGGCTACTTTATGCTTTCAAACAACATGCTTTTGAAAGCCAACTTGCTCACTACATTGCAGAAATCGCCGGCATCCTATTCTTTCTATTGGGTGCAATGACCATCGTAGAACTCATAGATTTGTATGATGGCTTCCGTGTGATTACCGACCGCATTAAAACAACCAGCAAACGCCAATTGCTCGTTATTCTATCCTTGCTAACTTTCTTTTTATCCGCTGTTTTAGATAATCTTACTACTGCCATTGTTATGACCTCTATTTTACGGAAATTGATTCCTGAGCGTTCTGAACGGATGGTTTTTGCAGGGTTATTAGTCGTAGCGGCTAATGCAGGTGGTGCATGGTCCCCTATTGGAGACGTAACCACAACCATGTTATGGATTGGCGGACAAGTAACAACGGCAGCAATCATCGGTAATTTACTCATTCCAAGCCTTGTTTGCTTAGCAGTACCGTTATTAGTTGTGTTGCCTCGTTTCGGAGGTGATGTAGAAGCCGCAGTAAGTACCCAAACCCCTGCCAATAAAGCCATCTTCTTCTTAGGAGTTGGCTCCTTAATCAGCGTCCCTGTTTTAAAAGGGCTTACAGGACTCCCTCCCTATATGTGCATGATGCTTGCCTTAGGATTTATGTGGTTAATCACTGAAATTATTGAAAGAAGGAAACACGAAGAACATGAAATCCCTCCTGCCGCACGTGCCCTACAACGTATTGATACCCCAAGCATTCTCTTCTTTTTAGGAATCCTTTTAGCGGTTTCCGCACTCTCTGCCGTTGGATTATTAAATCAATTAGCAACATGGCTAAACAAAGCCGTTCCTATTCAAGATTTTGTAGTGCTAATCATCGGATTGCTCTCAGCAGTTGTAGACAATGTGCCCTTAGTTGCGGCTGCTCAAGGTATGTATGATTTCCCAACAGACCATAAATTCTGGGAGTTTTTAGCCTATGCAGCAGGGACAGGAGGAAGTATTTTAATCATCGGTTCTGCTCCAGGAGTTGCTGTCATGGGTATGGAAAACTTAGAATTCTTCTGGTATCTAAAACGTATTGGTTGGTTAGCACTACTGGGTTACCTTGCTGGAGCGCTAACCTACCTTATTATTTATATGTTAGAACACCAAGTTCCATTTCTTACATAAAAAGTTTTACATTTGTGCGCCATGGAGCGTCTATTAGAGTGCGTCCCAAATTTCAGTGAAGGAAGAGATAAATCCATTATAGACGCTATTGTAAAAGCTATTGCATCGGTAGAAAACGTTTATGTCTTAGACGTTGACCCTGGAGAAAGTACTAACCGAACTGTCGTTACTTTCGTTGGGGAACCTGAAGCAGTTATAGAAGCAGCATACCAAGGGATTGCCAAAGCAGCAGAGCTCATAGACATGCGCTTTCACCAAGGGGAACATCCCCGTATGGGTGCTACAGACGTTTGCCCCCTAATCCCTATCCAAGGCATTGATGATGAAGAAGCCATAGCACTTGCCCATCGTTTAGCAAAACGCGTAGGAGAAACCTTAAACATTCCTGTTTATCTGTATGAAAAAGCTGCAACACGTCCAGAAAGAAAGAACTTAGCAACCATTCGTGCTGGAGAATACGAAGGATTACCCCAGAAATTAAAAGACCCAAAGTGGAAACCGGATTATGGACCGGCAACATTCAACGCAAAAAGTGGCGCAACCGCTATCGGAGTGCGCGACTTCTTAATCGCCTATAACTTAAACCTCAACACGAAATCGGTCCGCAGAGCAAACTCTTTAGCCTTTGACCTCAGAGAAAAAGGACGAGTAAAACGAAAAGGGAACCCTATCACAGGGGAAATTGTTCGGGATGAGCAGGGAAATCCTGTACGCATTCCAGGAAAATTAAAAGGAGTAAAAGCTATTGGTTGGTACATAGAAGAGTACGGCATTGCTCAAGTTTCTATGAATATCACTAACATTAAAGAGACACCGCTACACTATGTTTTTGAAGTAGCACAAGAGTGTGCTTTAAAGCGAGGTTTACGCATCACAGGTTCAGAAATCGTGGGTATGGTACCACGACAAGTGCTCATAGAGGCAGGAAAATACTTTTTGAGAAAGCAAAATCGTTCGGCAGGAGTTAGCGAAAAAGAATTGGTTTTTATCGCAGTTAAAAGTTTAGGATTAGATGATTTATATCCTTTTGACCCGACAGAAAAGGTTATAGAGTACAAGTTAGAGAAGTTACGCAGACGTAAGAAGTTATTGATAGAGCGTGGTGTAGAAGATTTTGTTGATGAAGTGGCGTCGGAGTCTGCTGCACCTGGTGGGGGGTCTGTAGCAGCGCTCATGGCTTCCTTAGGTGCCGCCTTAGGAAGCATGGTAGCTAACTTAACCGCAGAAAAAGAACGAGGCGAACCAGAAAAACTACAATACTTCGGAAACTTCGCAGAACAATTCCAAGATTTTAAAGCCCGTTGTTTACGCTTAGTAGATGAAGACACCCGCGCCTTTGAACAAGTGATGCAAGCTTTTCGCATGCCTGCAAAGAACGAAGAGGAACGACAACAAAAACAAAAACGGATTGAAGAAGCCACTTTATACGCTGCACAAGTGCCTTTACAGGTAATGCGTCAGTGTATTGCTGTTTATCCGCTTTTAGAGAAGATGGCAGACGAAGGCAATCCCAATTCTATAACGGATGTGGGTGTAGGTGCTTTAGCGTTGCATGCCGCTGTGGAAGGTGCTGCATTAAACGTGCTCATCAATCTTAAATCCCTTGAAAGCGAGCAAGTTAAAACTATGAAACAAGAAGTAGAAGAACTAAGAAAACGCTCGCAAATCCTGAAAGAAAGCATCTTGAAAAAAGTTTACGCTCTTTTATGAGCAAAGACAATATTACAGAACAGCGT
>WFXK01000229.1 GCA_015490695.1 Bacteroidota bacterium
TAATGGCAGTCTATACCCGCTACGGCGAACTCATGGCTCAAGATACCATAGACCAATCCCTTAAAACTTTTTTAATAGAATACCGAAAATACTTACGTCTTAATGAACGCATCTTAAAAACCATAAAAGATATTCGTAATGAAACGGATTTTCTTTTGGCTTCTAAGTTTAATTAGTTTCGTTTGGGCGCAGGAGCAAGACCCTGCAGCCCTGCCCCCACAATTACAAATCGTAGAAAAAAACCAAGATGAGCAATGGCTTAGCTTACGATACACCATCAACCACGACGGTATGGTAGAAGTCAAACTATTTGATAAAAAAAACCGCTTGCTGTGGCAAGACCAAAGTGTTAAAGTTGCAGGGGAACACCCCTTTAGACTAAACATTGCCCGAATAAAAAAACGCTTAGGAGCAGGAACCTACTTCTTAGAACTACGCTATAAAGGGAAACGCTATCCCATCACCCTAAATATAAAATAACCTATGCCCTATTCCATGTCCGGCTATGCCTCCGTAGAAGAAGAAAACGAAGCGTTTTCTCTGCGGCTGTATCTAAGAACCCTTAACAAAAAGAACGGTATAGAACTTTTATTAAAAGCCCCTCCTCACTACCACACTAAAGAAATTGAAATCCGGCGCTTACTGCAACAACACCTTTATAAAGGAAAATGCTATTTGACCATCCAAGAAGAAATCAAAGACCCTAACATCTTACAAACTTTTTATCGTATCAACGCTACGCAGATTGCAGCGCTGTACCAACAACTTCAACAAATCGCCCAAACGCTAAAAATAGAACAACCGATTTCTTTGGAATTACTATTTCAGTTTCCTGGTATCTTCTTACAACCTGTTTTAGAACCTCTGGAAGAGCAATGGCAATTTTTTTGTGCTGCTTTAGAAAAATGTATTCAGCTTTTATTACGAGACAGGGAACGGGAAGGGAACGCTATTATAAAAGTTATTCAAGGAATTGTAGTAGAAATAGAGCAGCGTCTTCAAGCCATTCAAGAATTATTGCCGCAGCGAGAAATGCACATTAAAAAAGTGCTTGAGGAAGGGATTCAGCGCATAGAACATCAAAATACAGAAGCCAAAACTGCCTTGGAACAAGCGTTATTGTATTACCTTCTGCGAGTTGACATCCATGAAGAAATACACCGTTTCAAAACGCATTTAGAAGCGTTCAAGCAACTATTACCGCAATCCCATAAAGGGGATAAGTTGGATTATTTAGCACAAGAGATGTTAAGAGAAATCACAACTTTAAGCAATAAATCGGAATTTGCGCCAATACAATCCCATGCGGTGGCTATCAAGACACAGATTAAGCAAATTAGAGAACATTTGGCAAATCTTACTTAGAAGTTGTTTAAGAAATAGCGGTTTTCTTCTATAAGCCTTTGGGCGATTTTTCTTTGTAGTGCAATCACATTGACAGGTTGTACTTTTGTAAAGCGTTTTAATCCCAAGAGCAGGATTTTTTGCATATCGCCTTCGGCAAAAGCAGTAATGGCTTTCGTTGCCGCTTGTTGAATCTGTTGCGCACAATGCTGAAACCAACATTGTACAATGGCTTTCTCTATTTCATGATTTTGTTCTCCGTTACGTTCTATGAGTTTAAGAACCCGCAACAAGGTGCTTTCTGCTGTATAAATAGCGATTGCCATATCAGCGATGGCTAACATGATTTCTTGCTCTTCTGCAATCTTTTGCATGTATTTTTGCACAGCTGCACCAGCAACCATTAACAAGGCTTTTTTAAAGTTTTGAAGGTAAAGGCGTTCCCATGCTAAAGGTTGGGAAGTGTCGGGAGTGCTAAAAGTGGGGACGGAAGTCAATTCTTTTTGAACTTTCATGGCTGCAGAAAGAAAATCTAATTCTCCTTTTAAGGCTTTTTTCATGATGTAATCTAAGGTGAGCATACGGTTGATTTCGTTGGTCCCTTCGTAGATGCGGTTAATTCGGGAATCTCTGTAAGCGCGTGCCATGGGATACTCTTCAATGAACCCATAACCACCAAAGATTTGAACTCCTTCGTCTACGACGAAGTCTAAGGCTTCAGAACCGAAAACTTTCATGATGGCGCATTCAGCAGCGTACTCTTGAGCGGCTTTCAACAACGCTTTTTCATAAGGTTCACCTGATTCCAATAAGGTTTTTTCTAAGTTATCAATATCAAACGTGGCTCGGTACGTAGCAGATTCATTGACATAAGTTCTTATGACCATTTGTGCTAATTTTTCTTGGATAGCGCCGTATTGGGCGATAGGTTTTCCAAATTGATGGCGCTGGTTAGCGTATTGCACTGCTTGAGTAATAACGCGTTTAGAAGAGCCTACTGTTGCTGCAGCAAGTTTCAAACGTCCAATGTTCAAAATATAAAATGCGATACGGTGCCCTTTACCGATTTCCCCCAAAACATTTTCTACAGGTACTTTCACATCATTAAAGAAGACAGGACGAGTAGAAGAGCCTTTAATTCCCATTTTCTTTTCTTCTTCTCCTAAGGTAATGCCTTCACTTTTTGCTTCTACGATGAATCCTGTAAAGTGCTCGCCGTCTATTTTAGCAAATACGGTAAAGAGGTCGGCAAATCCTGCGTTGGTAATAAAGATTTTTTGTCCATTTAAGATGTAGTATTTGCCATCTGGGGACAGGGTTGCTTTCGTTTTTGCTCCTAAGGCATCTGAGCCACAGCAGGGCTCTGTCAAGCAATAAGCCCCTTTATAAGCACCCGTTGCTAGCTTCGGTAAATACTTTTGCTTTTGTTCTTCTGTGCCGAAATACAAAATAGGGAGTGTACCGATACCTGTATGGGCTAAGAGCGCAACAGAAAAAGAATGGGCTGCACCTAATACTTCGGTCGTTAACATAGAAGTTAAAAAATCTAAACCGAAACCTTGATATTGCTCAGGGATAGAAATCCCTAAGAGCCCCATCTCACCCGCTTTGTCTAATAAACTTTCCATTAATCCCGGTTCCATGGCATCTATCGCATCCAACCTTGGATAGACCTCCGCTTCTAAGAAATCTTGACACATTTGAGCAATTTGTTTTTGTTCATCGTTCCAGTCTTCTGGGATAAAAATAGCTTGTGGTTCTGTTTCTTTTATAAGAAACTCTCCACCTCGGGTAACATACTTTGTCGGCATGCGACAAAAATAAACCTTGCTTAGAACTTTTACAAATCCATAAGGGTCAATACCAATGTGTTATGGAATAACCATCCTTGCAAGGTCGGCAAAAGAAATGGATAGCGCCATTGTACCCATCCTTTCTGCTCCAATAATGGAATTTTTTGCATAATACGCTCCTGATATACGCTTGAAAAAGTGTTTAAATCAATTCCTTGTTTTAGCCGAAGTCCCAATAGCAATTGTTCATAGAACAGCTCTTCATCACTTAAAACCTCTTCTTTTTCTACGGGTAGACGATTTTGTTGTAGATAACGCCGATAACGATGATGGTTCGCAACGTTCGCATAACGATACCTTGGCGCTAAAAAGCCATGTGCCGAAGGACCTAAACCCAAATAAGCATGCCGATTCCAATATAAAAGATTATGACGAGAAAAATAATTTTTTAGTCCATAGTTAGAAATCTCGTAGTGAATAAATCCGTGTTCGGTTAAAAACGCATCTATAGCAAGGAATTGTTCTGCGAAAGCTGTTTCATCTTGTTGAAGAAGACCTTTTTTGTACAAAAAATAAAAATAGGTACGTCGTTCAATCGTCAGTCCATAAACAGAAAAATGTTTTATAGGGAATTGTAATAGTTGCTCCAAGTGATGTAAGATTTCTAAGGTTGTTTGATTAGGGAGATTAAACAGGATGTCTACAGAGACGTTATCAAAGTGTTTACATAGAAGTTCTAATGCTTTAAAGACTTGAGTGGGGGTATGCGTGCGTCCACAGAGTTGGAGTAGTTGAGGATTAAGGGTTTGCACGCCTATGCTAATGCGATTGACCCCTATAGCGCGCCAAAGTTTTATGTTTTCTAAGGAAACGTGTTCAGGGTTAACTTCTATAGTGAATTCTATAGAGGGCAAAAAGGGATAAATGGATTTATGAAGTTTTTTTAGGAAGGTTTCAGAAGCCAGAGAGGGAGTTCCACCGCCTATGTAGAGGCTCACTAAGGCGTTAGGAGGTAACCATTGTTTACGTCGCTGTTGCCATTCTATCCAAAAAACCTCTTCATACCCAGCACGGTACTTAAGCAGGGTAGAAAAATAAAAATCACAATAATGGCATTTACGTTGACAAAAGGGATAATGGATATAAATTCCCCAAGGTTCATGAGGATTCATCTTCTAATCGGACAACCTTTAAGTGCACACCTTCTAAGGTTTCTATCCATACTTTATCACCTTCTTTCAAAGGCATATCGCTTTGAGCACTCCACTCTTCTCCTTCTACATAAACAATCGCTTTGTCATCTATGATTTTTTTCACTACGCCTGTTTTTCCAATAAGTTGCTTAGGGGAAAATTCTTTTTCTTCGTGTTTGGTTCTTTTTGCAAACCAACGTTTTGCCAACCAAGCACTGATGAAAGTAATGCTTCCACACACAATGATTTGAATTCCCCAAGGCACTTTAAGCCACGTTAACAACGCTGCAACTAAACAGCCTATTCCTAAGGGAACAAAAACGAAAATAGTTGGGATAAAAAGTTCTACAATAAAGAATAGAATGCCAATAGCTAATAAAATCGTTACAGGGTCTAACATCAATAGTGCAATTGGGGGATGAAGAGATAGCTAAAGCCAATTAACAATCCTGCTGTTAGAGGGTTTGTAGGTGGACGGGGGTCTTTGTAATGGGGTAAGGTGTAAGAAGAGTAGAAGGGTACTTCCTGAGCAACTCCGTTTTGATAAACTGTGTATTTTGCGTTTTTGTTTTCCACATCGGTGAATCCATAATCTACTCTTAGGGCTGCGTGCATCTTTACATTAAATCGTAATTTGATTTCCAATCCTATTTGTGCAACGGCACCGATGACGTAGGGGTTAAAGGTATCGTAGCGGTTTGGCACATTGTAATAATCGGGTTCACCAGGAGGGTCTATCGGCAAGGTCGCTTCATGAGGATACGCCGGATTATTATCGTATTCCTTAACAGAGAGCAAATAGGAAAATTGCGGTCCTGCTTGGAAGTAAAAAGCGTATTTTCGTTCCGTGTTAGTACTGATTTTAAACATTAAAGGGAGTTTCACGTAGCGCAAACGCAGTTCTCGCACTACTGTTAAAGGTTCTCCATTGACGAGGGTTTCGTAGCTGTGGGCTTGTCCTTCAGAGCTGTATAGGATTTCGGTTTTGATGCCTAAGTGTGGGGAGAAGGCATAGCCGCCGCCGATGCCTGCAGCAACGCCATAAGTAAAGACATAAGAGAATTGTTCTGCGGGAGCGTCGCTATCTTGTTGGTTTAACAACCATGTGTTTTGGGGCACAACGCGTAAACCCACATACCACCCCTTCTGGGCAAACGCTATACTAAGTGCGATAAGCAAAAGATAACGCATAACCCCTCTTTTTGGATGCTCAAAAGTAGCATTTTTTCTTCACTTCCCCATAAGCCGAATCACCTGTTTTAAACGCTGTTGAAGCAACACAGGGTCATCTGCTTCCGCATAAATCCGTAAAATAGGTTCTGTATTAGAACGCCTTACATGAACCCAACCATCCTTCCACAAAAGCTTTATACCATCTAAGGTGAGCACTTCCTTAGGTTGTAACTCAGAAAGCGAATTTTGTAAATGACTTAAATAATCGCTTGCCTGCTCTTGACTTTGCAAAACAACTTTTTCTTTTGTTCTATAAAGTTTTGGGTAAGTTTGTTTCAGTTCCTGCAAGGAAATATTTCTTTCTGCTAACAGAGAGAGCACTAAAGCGGTTCCCATCAGGGCATCTCTTCCGTAATGGATATAGGGATAGATAATGCCGCCATTGCCCTCCCCTCCAATAATCGCATTCACCTCCTTCATTTTTTTCACTACGTAATACTCTCCAACAGCACTATAATAAAAAGGCACATCATATTTTTTTGCAATCCATTCTACAGCGGCAGTAGTAGATAAATTTGCCACCACAGGACCACGGGTTTCACCCAATACATAATCAGCAGCAGCGACTAAAGAGTACTCCTCTTCAAAAGGTTCACCTTTTTCCGTATAAAATACTACTCGGTCTACATCGGGGTCTACTGCAATACCTAAATCGGCTTTTTCTTTAACAATCCATTCGCTTAATGCAGATAGATGCTTTGGCAGAGGTTCTGGTTCATGGGCAAAACGTCCATGTGGCTCTTCATTCAGAACAATGATTTTATTTATCCCCAACTCTTTTAAAAGTTCAGGAATAAAAACGGCACCACTGCTGTTAATACCATCCACAACCACTTTAAAACGTTTTTTACGAATCGCTTCTCTTGCAATCAGTGGCACATTTAAGATTTCTACAATGTGTTCTTTTAAGTAATTGCCTTTGAAAATTTTTTTTCCTGCGTTATCCCATGGAGCATAGCAAAGTTCTGCGTTCGCGATTTGTTTTTGTAGTGCTTTCATCTCTTCAGGGCTTAGGTATTCTCCTGCGGAGTTGAAGAACTTCATTGCGTTCCATTGTTGGGGGTTATGCGAGGCGCTTAACATAATCCCTCCCTGTGCAGCTTCTTTAATCACAGCAATCTTTAATGAAGGGGTTGTCGTTAGTCCTAAATCCACTACATCTATTCCTAAGGCTTGCAGTTCACTTAGGATGACCGGATAAAAAATTTCCCAGCTGGGGCGGCTATCGTGTCCAACAACCACTTTTTTTACTTCGTGCTGTTTTTTTATCAGGGCGACAAAAGCACGAGTGAAGCGTAAGACGTGTAAGGGGGTAAGGCTATCGTCCTCGTAGCCGCCAACAGTACCCCGTACACCCGACACCGAAACAATCAGACTCATAGCCGTGCCAAAGATAAGGCTTTTTTTACCTTTGCCCCTATGCACCGATGGCTACTTTTATTTTCCC